>CAZUZJ010000066.1:0-11064 GCA_964624225.1 uncultured Desulfobulbia bacterium
CAACGACATGCACGACCGTTTTGGCGAAGACAGTGACCTGATCGAGGCCGCGGGTTACTATGAGGATCTGACCATGATCTTTCCCGGCCATGATCTGGCCGACGATGCCCTCTTTCATCTCGCCACCATTGCCATCGACAAAAAGAAAAACAGCAGAAAAGCGGAGATGCTGCTCGCCCGTCTCGTCACTGTCTACCCAAAAGGGGACATGGCAACAGCCGCAGCGGATAAACTGCGGCAAATGAAAACAACCGCGGGTCAGGAGAGATCAGGGCCCAAGGTTGATTCCCCCCCGGCCCATCTGAGCCAACCCATCCGTTACTGGTCCACCCGTGATTATACCCGCATCGTCATCGAAACGAGCCGGCCGGTAACCTTCAGGGAGGCCTTTCTGCCCGCCGAGGGCGGCCAGCCGAAACGGCTCTATGTCGATCTCTTCAACGCCCGCATCGCGCCGACCTTTCAGAATCCAATCCCGATCCGCGATGGACTCCTGAAGCGGGTACGCGGCGCCCAGTTCGATCCGATGACGGTCCGGGTGGTGCTTGATACCGAATCCGTTGGTTCCCACAAGATCTTCGCCCTTGATGACCCCTTTCGGGTGGTGATCGACGTCACCGCCAGCACGGGGCACCATGAGATCAAGGCCCGAAAGACACCGGACAAGACGAAACGCGAATCGGCACGGACACCGACCACAACCAGGGACCGGCTGCCCACCCTGGCTGAACAGTTCGGCCTCGGGGTGAAAACCATTGTCCTTGATCCCGGCCACGGCGGCAAAGATCCGGGAGCAATGGGCGCCAACGGCCTCCGGGAAAAGGATATCGTCCTCACAGTGGCAAAAAAGGTGGCCGATATCCTGCGCCGGGAAACCGCCTTTCACGTCATCCTCACTCGGGATCGCGATGTGTATCTGCCTTTAGAGGAACGCACCGCCATCGCCAACACCAGCGAGGCGGATCTCTTCCTCTCCATCCATGCCAATTCCGCTCCGAACAGGCATGCCAGCGGGGTTGAGACCTATTACCTGAGCCTTGCCACCAGCCGGGAGGAGATGCAGGCGGCCGCCCTGGAAAACGCCGCCTCGGCAAGCCGTCTGAGTGATCTGCAGAGCATTCTGCAGGATCTGATGCAGAACAGCAAGATAGAGGAATCGGTCCGATTTGCCGGCAGCGTCCAGAACAGCATGATCAACGGGCTGAACCGGCACTACCGGATCAACAACCTCGGGGTGAAAAAAGCCCCCTTTATCGTGCTGATCGGGGCTCAGATGCCGGCTGTACTCACCGAGATCGCCTTTCTCAGTAACAGCGAGGATGAAAACCGACTGCGCGACGATCGGTATCTGGATGCGGTGGCCCGCCATATCGCCGACGGCATCCGCCACTATGCGTCAACTCTGAACGGCGGTTGACCGTGCTGGCGCAACCGGCAGTTCTCATTTCTCAACCCGGGCCAGGGTAAGGACATCGACCCGGGCCGCGCCGGCCGCCATCAGAACCCGGGCGCATTCGTTGACGGTGGAACCGGTGGTGAAGACATCATCTACCAGGATGATGGCACGGCCGCTGACCCGCTCCCTCTGATCCACAACAAAGGCGTCCCGCATGTTTTTCCGGCGGGCCGCACCGTCAAGGCCGGTCTGGGCCGGGGTGTCGCGCCGGCGCTGGAGGATGCCGGTGACGATCTTTTCCCCCTCTTCCGGAAAAAAGCGGCGGGCAAGAAGCAGGGCCTGATTGAACCCTCGGCTCCGCAAACGCTTTGGATGGAGCGGGACCGGGATGATGAGATCGGGACGGACGAGATCGCGGCAACAAAAACTTTGTTCCTTGAGACGCTGGAAGGTCGGCAGGCCGGCCTTGCGGCCACGAAACTTAAAAGAGAGGAGCGGCTTGGCCACGGTCTCGTCGTACAGGAAGATTGCCCGCGCCATTCTGAAGTGCCAGGGTTTTTTCAGGCAAAGGCCACAGAGATGATTGTCGCCGGCGGCAAAGGGACGACCGCAGATCAGACAGAAGGGTGGCGCGATAAAACGGATTTTCTGTAGACAATCCGGGCAGAAAAGCAGCTCCGCGTTGTCAAGAAAGAGGCCGCAGGCAAGGCAGGAAGGAGGAAAACAGAGCCGGGCGACGGCCTGCCGGCACCAGCGGCTGCTCGCTCTCATTTTTTGGATGATTGAAGTGCCGACCATAACGTGCTACCCTTATGGAGTGTTAATCATCAGCGTCCACCATTTCTTACCACAGACCGCCGGAATATTGACATGAAAACAGCACTTTTTTCCGCTATTTCTTTTGTTGTCGCCATTTATTTTCCCCGCCGGATCATGCGCAGCACTTCCTGCACCCCCTGACTGCTCATCTATGGATCCATAGGCGTGGGTCTGCTTACCTTTTTCCTGTTGCAAAAATTTTTCTGAAAACACACGGCAAAACCCCAAATGAATGTCACGAATCGTCACTATCGCACCATCTGGCCTGCCCCTGATAACAGAGCGGTCATCCATATCATCGACCAGCGCTTCCTTCCCCACCGCTTTCTCATTGAGCCCCTGAAATGTGTCGATGATTTCGTCGTCGCCATCCGTGACATGCATGTGCGGGGCGCCGGACTGATCGGCGCCACCGCCGGTTTTGCCATGTATATCGCCACCCTCAGTGCCCCGCCCGCCAATCCGGAGTCATATTTGCAGCAATGCGCGGAAAAGCTGACGGCAACCCGGCCCACCGCCAGAAATCTCGCCTGGGCGGTGGAACGGCAACTTCAGGCAATCAACAAGGGAAAAGACCGCCGGGAGCGGGAGGAGGCGGCCTTCCGCACCGCCTGCGCGATTGCCGACGAAGATGCCGAATTCTGCCGGAGGATCGGCGAGCATGGCCTGACGCTTATCCGGGAAATCAGCGAAAAGAAGGGGGGCGCGCCAGTCAATATCCTCACCCACTGCAATGCCGGCTGGCTCGCCTTTGTCGATTTCGGCTCCGCCACTGCGCCCATCTATGCGGCCCACGCAGCAGGCATTCCCGTGCATGTCTATGTCGATGAAACCCGACCCTGGCTGCAGGGTGCCAGACTGACCGCCTGGGAATTGCGGGAGCAAGGGGTCCCCCATACCCTGATTGCTGATAATACCGGCGGTCATCTCATGCAGCACGGCATGGTGGACATGGTCATCGTCGGCACGGACCGAACCACCGCAACCGGCGACGTGGCCAACAAGATCGGCACCTATCTCAAGGCCCTGGCCGCAAAAGACAACAACGTGCCCTTTTATGTCGCTCTGCCGTCATCCACCTTTGACTGGACGATCACCGACGGAGTCCGGGAGATACCCATCGAGGAACGTTCCGGCGATGAGATCACCTTTGTCTCCGGTCTGACCGCGGATAATATCCTGGAGACCGTTCGGATCGCTCCGGAAAACACCCGGTCGCTCAACTGCGGCTTTGACGTCACCCCGGCCCGGCTCGTCACCGCCCTTCTCACCGAACGGGGCATTGTCGCCGCAAACCGCGAGGCGATCCGTTCCATGTTTGCGGATAAACAGGAAATGTGAGCGGCGTTTTCAGTGATCAAGCGCCGCAAACACCGTTTCATGAAAGAGCGGCCGGAATTGTCTGATCTGGTTGTTTTCCCGACTCGGATGAACCCGATTGGTCAGCAGCACCACCGCCGTCGCCCTCGCCAGATCGATCCAGAACGAGGTGCCGGTGTAACCGAGATGGCCGACGCTGTTGGCGCTGATCGTCGGGCCGGCGGACGAACCCGGCAGGGTGGGCGTATCAAAACCAAGAGCCCAACTGCTGCCTGCGACCCTATTCTGCCTGCGGCAAAATGACCGCAACCCCTCGGCGGAAAAAAAGGGATGGCGAGCTGTGCCGACAAGCATCTCCATCAACAATCCCACCAGTTGCAGCACGGCCTCAAGATCGGCAAAGAGTCCGGACTGACCCGCCACCCCGTTTAAGGCAAAGGTGTTCTCGTCATGGACCTCACCCTCCAGCATCCTGCCTCGCCAGGGACATATTTCCGTAGCCGCGAAATCATTCTTCCCCTGCCGGAGCGGATTATAGAGAATTCTCTTCCCAAGCCCGATTGGCGCCATGATCCGGGAGCAGACATAGTCATCAAGGCTGCAACCGGATTTTTGTTCGACGATCATGCCGAGCAGGAGAAAACCGAGATCACTGTAGAGACACATCTCGGTCGGTTGATACTGGAGAGTTTCGGTAAGAAGCGCCTCGCCCAGCCATTCCTTGCGCAATAGCGGCGCCAGTCGGCTTAACTCGCTGAAATAGGGGCGGTGGGCGGCAAAACCTGCGCAGTGGTTGAGCAGGTGGCGCGCGGTAATATTTTTTTTGTCCCTCGGCACCTCCCTTTCCAACAAGAGGGCAAGCGGATCATCGAGGCGCAGCCGACCCTGCTCTTCCAGGGAAAGAATGGCCAGGGTGGTGGCCAGCGGCTTCGAGAGAGAGGCAAGATCAAAGAGGGTTGGCGGCGAAACGGCCCGATTGCCGGGAAAGAGGGACGTTTTTCCCCAATAACCATGAAAGACACCATCCGCCAGCCGGTACACTCCTGCGGCGGCGCCGGAAAAAACGTGCCTGGCCAGGGCCTCTTCCATGAGGGAATCAAGAACGCCGGCAAGCGGCAGCGAACGCTTGCCCATGGGTTAATTAATGAACACCTTCTTATAGACCTTAATATTTTCAAGGGCAATGCCGCTGCCCATGGCAATGGTCAGCAAGGGATCTTTAGTCAGGTGACAGTCAATTTTCGTCTCTCGCTCGATCAGCTTATCAAGCCCGCGCAGCAAGGAGCCGCCACCGGCCATGTATATTCCCTCCTCGTAGATATCAGTCACCAGTTCAGTGGGGGTTTTTTCCAGGGCACGGCGCACCGCCTCGACAATAGCGCGAACCGGCTCCTGAATCGCCATGCGGATTTCCTCGGCACTCAATGATACCTCCCGAGGATTACTGGTCAGGGCGTCTTTCCCGATGAGACGGTAGGTTTCCGGAAACTCATGGGTATCAATGGCTGAGCCTATCTCAATTTTACATCGCTCCGCGCTGTTCTCACCGATGTGAATTTTGTGTTTGGTGAGCAGATGGCGAACGATCGCCTCATTGAGCTCATCACCTGCCACCCTGATGGATTCACAGTAAGCCACCGATGACATGGTGATGACCGCCACCTCGGTGGTGCCGCCGCCGATATCAATGACCATCCGTCCCCTATTTTCACTCACGTCGAGCCCGGTGCCTATAGCGGCGGCCATCGGTTCTTCGATAAGATACACCCTGCCGCAACCGACTTCCTCAGCTGCCTCTATAACCGCCTTTTTTTCCACCTGAGTGATGCCGGTGGGTACGCAGATCACTACTTTTGGTTTGAAGAAGCGGCCCATTTTCTGAATTTTCAGAAAAAAATGACGAATCATCGCCTGGGTGATGATAAAATCGGCAATGACACCATCCTTCATCGGCCGCACCGCGCTGATATGCTGGGGAGTCCGGCCGAGATATTTCTTTGCTGCCTTCCCCACTGCCAGGATATCTTTGGAATAGGTGTTGTAGGCAACTACCGATGGTTCATTGAGCACGATTCCCTGTCCCTTAACATAGATAAGGGTATTGGCCGTCCCAAGATCCATAGCCATATTTTTTGAAAAAAAATTAAAAATACTCATTTTTTTTGCATATATGCTCTGTAGAGAAGACTACCTATCAATGACAGGTTTTTTATTTCCATTGCATTCCATTTTTCTTTATTTTTTTTTACAAATGATATAACCCCTTTTTTTTCGTTGAAAAAAAGGGGTAGACCAAAAAAATTATAAAAATTTTCTATTTTTTCATTTTTATTTATTATATATGAAGTGTCGTTTTTTTGTATCTTCTCAAGTAACAATTCTTTATTATTTTTTATAATCCACCCGCAAAGTCCATATTCATCAAAAAAAGAAAAAAATTCTTTTTTTGTTAAATTTTCAACATCTGATTCGTTTAATATATATATTTTTTCATCAATACTGAAAAAAACAATAAATTCTATTCGGAAAAAAATTGATATATATTGTAATGTTTTTTCGACTAATTCATCTTTATTTTTTGAAGTTACGATGATCTCTGAAAAATTTAAAGAAAAATCAAGATATTTTTCCATTCTTTTCTTTTCTTTAATTTCATTTTCATCATTCAGCATGGAAACAATGATTGTTCCCATCTGATTCAGAATCTTCTCCTTTTCCTCAGTAAAGATGTAACTTTTTTTGCTGTCTACATAGAGAGCCCCGCCATGATCAGGCAGAGGAGCTACCAGCAGAGATTTTATTTTTTCCTCCCCGCTGTAAAATTTCAGAGTGGCTGCGTCCCTTTTATCAAAATGGGAAACAAGAACAGGTTTCTGCTCACGAAAAACCCAGCCGACAAATCCTTCACCGCGACGCACCAGGCAGTCTTCTTTAATATTTTTACCAAGAGAATAAAAGGCTTTTATTCTCAGAATGTCCTCTTCCTTTTCATCCGGCAGAAAGAGAACCGTTGTATAGGATTCCATGATATTGCTGATGAGTTCAATAAACTCGTTGATGCGGTTCCGTCGGCTCATCATAAAAACATTTAAATCGTTCAAATCCTGTAGCGGGCCACCGGCCCGGATAGAGAGGAAAAAGAGGGTGTCCGCCACTATTATTATTGAATTTTTTTGGTTTTTAAACTATTATTTTGCATTGTAACATTTTGTTTTTCAGAGATAATTATCATTTTTTACCGGATCTTCCTCATAACATGTTTAATTCGTTTTGATAATCTGTTGATATCTACCAACCCCTCTTTTTTCGCAAAATTCCTCACAACGGTTATTTTATAAAAAATATTAAAAAAAACAGATAATTAGCTTTTTTTTCCACAAACCAACACGCTTTATAACAATAACCTTTTTTCTTTATATATATTTTTTTTTAAACTTCCCTGGTTCATAACCATTCCCCTCTCAAAACCAACGATAAAGGTCAGCCATGTCTCTTGTTCTCAATATAGCTCGGGAAGATTTACTGGCAGCGCTCATCTCCGTGCACAACGTTGCAGGCAAATCAGGTGCAATTGCTATTCTCGCCAATGTTCTGCTGCGCAGTAAAACGGATGCCCTTGAATTAACGGGAACCGATCTTGAAATAGGCATCAGAATCACGGTTCCGGCGGAAATTATCTCCCACGGCATTCTTACCCTGCCGGCCAAAAAGCTCTTTGAGATTGTCCGGGAATCCACCTCCTCTCATATCCATCTGGAGGAGAGAGAAAACAACTGGGTACGAATAACGGCGGACAGCAGTGATTACAATATGGCCGGCATGGGAGCAGGAGAGTTTCCCGCCTTTCCCGAACATGACGAGGATTTGCTGATCACAATCCCTGCCAAGGATATCAATGATCTCATTGAAAAGACAATTTTTAGCGTGGCTGTCGATTCGGAGAGTAATTTCACCCTCACCGGCGTGCTCGTTGAAAAGGAATCAATGGAGGGAAAGAATTATCTCCGCTTTGTTTCCTCCGATGGCCATCGGCTTTCCATGATGACCAAGGAAATAGTCGGTGATCTTTCCGTCTTTCATATGGAAAAAACAACACTTATCCCCCGCAAAGGGGTTCAGGAGATAAAAAAATTCTGTGACAATTATGATGAGGTGCAGATCGGTTTTGAAGAAAAACAGACGGTAATCAAAGGAAGCAACGCCATTCTCATTATCCGCCTCATGAACGGCGAGTTTCCAAATTACCGGAATCTGCTGCAGATCATCAATCGGGAACATTTCGTTGAAATCAACAGAATAACCCTGCTCAACGCCATGCGACGCATGAATCTCTTTACCGAGGATCGATTCAATGTCGTGAAATGCGTCATTGAAAATAATGAAATAACCTTGAGTTCGCACAATATGGATCTTGGCAATGCCAAGGAAAATCATCCAATTGTCTATGAAGGGGAACCGATCAGGCTGGGATTTAATGGGAGATATTTCATTGATGCGCTGCAGGTGATGACAGCGGACACCGTCATACTGTTCATCACCGGTAAAGACAGACCCTGTATGATCTATTCGGCGAACGAACCGAATTTCGTCAGTATCATCATGCCCATGGAAATATAACAGTCCCCTGGCAAATGATGGTCACGGAGAAAACCGCAAACCGGGCGGGAAAGAGAACACTACGAGCTGTAATGCTTCGCCCGTTGGATCTTGTTTTTTTAGATTTCGACAAAAATCGGTGAATTACGAAGGTTGAGAGGTTGGCTGAAGGATACGGTGGCCACCCGACAGATTTGAAAAAAATAAGCATAACGCCGCGTTAAAAAAAAAGAAGCCAAATTCGAGGAAGACATTTTGATAGAGCAACAGCACGAATACGGCGCAGAACAGATCAAAGTTCTCGCCGGCCTGGAAGCGGTACGAACCCGACCCTCCATGTATATCGGCAACACCGGTGAGGGAGGACTTCACCATCTGATATACGAGGTGGTTGATAACAGCATAGACGAGGCCCTGGCTGGACACTGCACCCGTATCAGGGTCACATTTCACATCGATGGCTCGGTCTCAGTTGAGGACAACGGTCGGGGTATTCCCGTTGATATGCATCCTTCCGAAGGGGTTTCCGCCCTGGAACTGGTTATGTGTACTCTCCATGCCGGCGGCAAATTCGATCATTCCTCCTACAAGGTTTCCGGTGGTTTGCACGGGGTCGGTGTCTCCGTGGTCAATGCCTTAAGTGTCTGGACCAAGGCTCAGGTCAAACGGAACGGTTTCATCTATGAACAAACCTACCGTTACGGCAACAAGGAGGAAGACGTCCGGGTGATAGGGGAAACAAACTTAAGCGGTACCACCATCACCTTTCTGCCTGATCCGCAGATATTTACCGAAACTACGGAATTCAAATACGATATTATTCAAACCCGCCTGCGCGAACTTGCCTTTCTCAATAGAGTGGTCAAAATTCTGCTGAAAGACGATCGCACCGGTGCTGAGGATGAATTCCACTACAAAGGCGGCATCGTCTCCTATGTCGAGTATCTTAACCGCAAACGCACCCCGATCAATGAGGCGCCGATCTTTTTTACCGGCGAAAAGGAGGATGTCCAGGTCGAGGTTGCCTTCCAGTACTATGACGGCTATTCCGAACGCCTTTTTTCCTTTGTCAACAACATCCCGACCAAAGAGGGAGGCACCCATGTCACCGGTTTTCGCGGAGCCCTGACCAAGTGTATAAACCGTTACGCCAGCGACGACATTGTCCCGAAGAACCTGCGGGAAAAGATGGGCGGCGACGATGTCCGGGAAGGATTAACCTGCGTCATCTCGATTCGGGTCCCCAATCCGCAGTTTGAAGGGCAGACCAAGACCAAGCTCGGCAACAGCGATGTGAAATCGATCGTAGAATCAATCTGCAATGAAAAACTGACCATCTATCTCGAAAAAAATCCAGGTGAAGCGAAAAAGATTCTCGCCAAGGTGGTGGAGACGGCCCGGGCGCGCGAGGCAGCCCGCCGGGCCAAGGAGCTGACTCGTAAAAAGGGATCGGGCATTGATCTGCTCATGGCCGGCAAACTGGCGGAATGCCAGTCAAAAAATCCCCGGGAAAGGGAAATATTTCTCGTTGAGGGTGATTCCGCCGGCGGTAGTGCCAAACAGGGCAGGGACCGCGCCTTTCAGGCCATTCTCCCCCTGCGTGGCAAGATTATGAATGTGGAAAAGGCGCGCTTTGACAAGATTCTCGCCAGTGAGGAGATCAAACAGATCATCGCCGCCCTCGGCACCGGGGTAGGT
Source organism: uncultured Desulfobulbia bacterium (assembly GCA_964624225.1). Classification (GTDB taxonomy): domain Bacteria; phylum Desulfobacterota; class Desulfobulbia; order Desulfobulbales; family SURF-16; genus DB1. The sequence goes on from CAZUZJ010000066.1 coordinate 9,830, forward strand.
CAGGATGATTTCGAGGAAGAGAAGCTGCGCTACCATAAGGTGATCATCATGACCGATGCTGATGTGGACGGCGCCCATATCCGCACCCTGCTGCTCACCTTCTTTTACCGGCAGATGCCGCTGCTGGTGGAAAAGGGCCACGTCTACATCGCCCAGCCCCCTCTCTACCGTCTCGGCAAAGGCAAGAAGGAGATGTTTTTCAGTGGCGAGGATGATCTGAACAATTATCTTTTTCAGCAGGCCAGCACTCAGATCCGCATCCGCATCAACGGCGAAAAAGACATTGAGGAAAAAGATGTCGTTTATCTGCTGCGCTCCCTTGCCGCTTATCGGAAGCTGACGGATTTTCTCCAGCGGATCAATGTCTGGGAAGAGATTGTCTATTTTCTTCTTGATCAGGACATCCACACCGCGGATCAGTTTGCCGACCAGGATTTTGTCACCCGGTTGCGGGATCTCCTCAAAAAAGAAGGTAATCTCATTCTCGGAAATATCCGGCCCTGCCGCTGGAAGACAAGCTGCTATGAATTCGACGCGGCGGTGAAAGACAAGGCTCATATGTTTCTCACCGTTGGCCCGCAGATTCCACTGATCTCCGAATTCCGTTCAGCCATTCAACTCTTTCCCTTCATCCGTGAGCTGATCACCGCCCGATTCACCCTGGTCCTGGAGGAGAGGGAAATCGAGGTGCAAAACTGGCGGGATCTGCTCGACCGGGTCAAGGCGGAATCGTTCAAGGGCAGCAGCCTGCAGCGCTATAAGGGTCTTGGTGAGATGAACCCGGAACAGCTGTGGGATACCACCATGAATCCGCAGAACCGGGTGCTGCTGCAGGTAAAGATTGAAGACGCCGAGGCGACCGACGATATTTTCACCACCCTGATGGGTGACAAGGTCGAGCCGCGGCGGGAATTCATCACCAATCATGCCCTGGAAGTGACCGAACTCGACATCTGACCTTCCTTTTTTTTCGGAATCGTAAAAACAACGAATTCCGACAGGCCGTGTTTTGTAACTCGTTGTTTTCACACCCCAGCCTGGAATGGTTTGCGAGACGATCCTTTTTTGAGAACAAAAATTTTGAGAGAAAGCGGTATCCATGACTGATAACGAAGAATTGACATTACCAACGGTTTCCATCGAAAAAGAGCTGAAAAAGTCGTATCTCGATTACGCCATGAGCGTCATCATCGGCCGTGCTCTCCCCGATGTCCGTGATGGCCTGAAACCGGTTC
>CAZUZJ010000067.1:0-10904 GCA_964624225.1 uncultured Desulfobulbia bacterium
CTCGTGGGTCATGGAGCGACGCCAGCCGGCCATGGGGATCACCTCATAGTCGGCCTTGATGCCGAAATGATCGTTAAAGAGCCGGCCCAGCTCGCCGAAGGTCAACCCGTGCCGCATGGGAATGGGATAGAGGCCGACAAAGGAACGCAGGTCATCGTCCACCAGGTTGCCTTCGATCAGCTCGCCGCCGATGGGATTGGGCCGATCGAGCACCACCACCTTTTTGCCGGAACGGACCGCGGCCTGCATGCAGTAGGCCAGGGTATACATGAAGGTATAGACCCTGGTGCCGACATCGACGATATCGACCAGCAGGACATCGAGCTGCTCGAACATCTCCCGGGTCGGTTTGCGCGTCTCACCGTAGAGACTGTAGACCGGCAAACCGGTTATCCTGTCGCGCATATGATCCGACTCGATCATATTGTCCTGCTTTTCGCAATAAAAGCCGTGCTGGGGGGTGAACAGACAGGTAAGCTGGTCCGGAAAGGCGGCATGGATACGATCCCGGCTGTGGCGGAAAAACCGATCGGTGGACGCCTGATTGCAGAGGAGACCGAGGCGTTTGCCCCTGAGCCGGGCCGGGGGATCGGCGACCAGTTGTTCAATGCCGAGGGATATCATAGTTTTTTTGCTTTCATCGGGGTGATCAGGTATAATTCGCGCCGCTTTCCGCAAAGACAACGGCTTTCAATGCTACCAAGTTCTCTCTGTTATGGGAACAGGATAATCTCACGGCACGTCCGAAACCCAGCCAACCACCCGCGTTTGCGGCAGGCGGGGGCCATCACGGGATGTGCGTCGAACGGTGACGAAGAAGGAACACTATAATGAAAATAGCGATCAGCGGCAAGGGCGGCGTGGGCAAGACGACGATTATGGCCCTGCTGGCCCGGCAGGCCCGCGAAGCCGGAGAGGAGGTGCTGGTCATCGACGCCGATCCCAGCCCGCACATGGCCCAGACCCTGGGGATCGACAACATTGGCGATATCACCCCCATCGCCGAAATGAAAAAGATGCTGACCGAACGGTCCGGCAAGGTGGAAGGGTCGCCCTTTTACAACATCAATCCGAAAATCGATGACCTGCCGACCCGCTACATGCTGGAAAAGGACGGCATCAAACTGATGGTGCTGGGCGCCATCCAGACCGCGGAAGGAGGCTGCGCCTGCCCGGAAAACACGGTGCTCAAACGCCTGCTGACCCGACTCATGCTCTCCCCGTCGCAAACGGTGCTGCTCGACATGGAGGCCGGGGTCGAACATCTCGGCCGCGGCACCATCGCCAAGGCCGACGCCCTGCTCATCGTCGTCATCCCCACCCAATCCAGCGTGCGCACCGCGGAAAAAATCCACCATCTGGCCAGTGAGGCCGGCATCGCCAAAATCCACTTTGTCGGCAATCTTGTCAGCGACGACGATGACGAACGATTTCTCCGCCAGGCCCTCGGCGTCGCCCCCCTGGCCTTTTTCCCAGATTCGGCAGCCATCAGAAAGGCGGAGCGCGACGGCCAGGCGATCATCAGCGCCGACGAGGCAATGAATCGCGTAGCCAGGCATCTCTTTGTCACCCTGCGGGAGAAACACGCATGAGCATCTACAGAATGCATCCAATCCGGCGCCAGCGGCAACACCTATACCGCCTATGACCTGATGCTCAGGCTTCGTGACCGGGCCGACATCCTGCCGCCGCTGCATGAACCGGAATTCGCCGCCATCGACACCAGCGGCTGAAAATGGCATTTTTCTGCCGGTCCGTTCGTTGGTTGCCAATTCTGCCGGTCGTGTAATAACCCGCAAACCGACCACCGAGATCACAGAGAACCAAGATGTCACTGGTTGTAATTTATTAAGTTTTTCCTGTTCCCCCGGGGCCTTCTGTGTGAAAAAGACCTTTTACGATTTCATCAATTCTGCTTGACAAGACGAAGCGGCAAAAGTATGAAACGTATGCAAAAAATAATGAACAATTCAGGATAATTATGTCGCAGTTTGCATACAGTCGCACTTAGAGCTTATCCATAAATTATCTTTTCAGGGATCGCGCCGGATTTTGAGACGGATTTGACCGGGACGAATGGGTAAAAATCGCAGGCGTAGCAGCGCTACGGCGAGGATTTTGCGATTGCGTAACGGGCAAAGGCGGCCAAAAGCCGGATGCGAGCACCAAAGATTTATTTGTGGATAAGCCCTTCAATGAAGATGCCTAAAGGAGGAGAAATGAACACATCCCGGTTGCAGCACATCATCAAACCCCTGCTCATTGTCTTTTTTCTGGTCTCGATCTGGGTGCCCGGCGCCAAGGCCGCCATGGTGGGAACCGAGATCCTGACAAGAAGCCCGGAACAGATGCTGAAATCGGAGTTGCAGGCCGCCCTTACCCGCCAGGACGTCCGCGATGAACTGCTGGCCAGAGGGGTCGATCCGGGGCAGGTTGACAGCCGCATCGCCGCCCTGACCGACGAAGAGCTCCGCCAGGTGCAGAGCCGGATCAACGAACTGCCGGCCGGCGGCAATGTCTTTGCCGTGATCGGCGTTGTCTTCCTGGTCCTGCTGATCCTGGAAATCGTCGGGGTGATCAACGTCTTCAACAAACTCTGATTCCAGCAATCTGGTGTCTCTTTTCTGCCGGCTGGCCTGCTGCCTGCTGCTGCTTGGCGGCTGTGCCCCGCATCTGCCGGTTTTTCAGGAGCTTCCGCCCGGGGGGATCGAGCTTGTCGATACCCCGTTCCATGCCCAGAAGGAGATGCAATGCGGCCCCGCCGCCCTGGCCATGGTGCTGCGGGCCGCAGGCGTGGCAACCGACCCGGACCGCCTGGCTCCACAGATCTTTCTGCCCGGCCGGCAGGGCACCCTGCAACTCGAACTGGTCGGCGCAGTGCGACGACATGGCCGTCTTCCCTATGTCATCGACCCGACCGCGGCCGCCCTGGCCGCCCAGCTCGAAGAGGGGCGGCCGGTTCTCGTCTTGCAGGATCTCGGCGCCGGGCCTTTCAGGCAGTATCATTATGCGGTACTGATCGGCATGCGGCCGGACGGACAGGTGGTGCTCCGCTCCGGCACCGAAAAACGGCTGCTCATGAATGGAACCCGCTTTGCCCGTTCATGGTCCAGGGCAGGGTCATGGGGAGTGGTGGTGCTCAGACCAGGCGAGATCCCAAGGGATGCCGATGCCGACCGCTACACGACGGCGGTGGCTGCCCTCGAAAGCCTGGGACAATGGACAGCGGCGGAAAAAGGATATGAGGCCGCCCTGACCCGCTGGCCGGACCAGTTGACCGCCCTTTTCGGACTCGGCAACGTCCTGCTGATGAAAAAGGAGTATGGCCGGGCGGAAGGTTTGTTTCGCCACTTTCTCAAGCAGCAACCGGACAATCCGGCGGCCCTCAACAATCTGGCTGAAGCGCTGCGATGCCAGGGACGCACGAACGAGGCCCTGACCGTTGTCGCGCACGGCCTGGCAATAACCCCTCTGCCGGCAGATCTGGCAGTGGTGCTGCAACAGACCCGCCGGCAGATCCTCGACACCCCCCGCCGGGTCATTCGCCCCCTCAAATTAAAGAAAAAGCGCCGGTCAGCGGAGCCTTCGGCCTGAACCGCCGAGAATTTTCTCGCCTGTCCGCAGGCATTTGTTGCTGAAATCATCGAATTCAACGCACTCGATCCGGACAAATGCCCCCTGCTCCGGGACAAACCGGCAACGGGTCTGGTAATGACAAACGCCGTTGAAGGAATCCCAGTGCTGGCACTCTTCGACGCACTCCAGCCCGCGCAGGACATATTTCTTTTTTTCAAAGAGGCAGCGCTGGTGAAAGTCGTCCCAGTACTGGCATTCCGTGATCTCAATGGGTCCTGCCGCCTCGCCCGCGTCCCGGCAGGTCACCGACAGATCCCCTGCCCGGTACGACTCACCCGGCCGCAGTTCGATCTCCAGGGCAGAGACGGCCACGGGGAAGAGCAGGACAGTGAGGACGACCAGCACCAGGAGGGGAGAACGAAAGAAAATTGTCGTTGAATTCATCCCTGGCATCCCGTATTCTTGAAGAAACTCCGCGTCTTGACAGTCTTCATGAAACCCGTTGGGTGCATTCAGCGTCTTTGTGAGAAAGTCACCTCTCTGCCCTGCAACACCTGCCGGCAATTCCGCGACAGCGACATTCGCCGGCAAACGCCATGTGACAAACGAGGACACCATGCCAAAAACAGCCGCCACAATACGGAAAATCGCCACGGCCCTGCCCGCTTTTCTGCTGCTGACCCTGACCCAGCCGGCCGACAGCCATGCCGACCGCAAAGGCGGCCGACACCACTATTCCCCTTACCGCCAGGGGCACATCATCGGCAAGCTGCCCCATGGCGCCCGGGTCATTCACGTCCATCGCAGTCCGTATTATTTTTATGACGGCATCTTTTATCAGCCGCGGACGTCCGGCTATGTCGTGGTGTCAGCACCCATCGGCGCCATCGTTGCCAGCCTGCCGCTCGGTCATGCCCGGATCTCCATCGGCGGCGCGCTCTACTTCACCTTCGGCAACACCTATTACCGCCAGGTTCCGCAAGGTTATCTCGTGGTAGCACCGCCGGATGTCATTATCGATGAACAACCCGAAGCTCCGATCTACAGCAGCGTCCATGTTGTTGTCAACAGATTAAACGTCCGCTCCGGCCCGGGCCGGGACCACCCCATCGTCTTTCAACTGCACCGGGGCGCGGTGCTGACCGTCTCCGGCAGCGCACCCGGTTGGTACTATATCCAGCTCCCCAACGGCCAGTATGGCTGGATCATGAAACAGTTTACCCGGATGAGCGGCCCGCCGCCTGCGGATGGCTGAAGGCGCATCCCCGACGGAAAATCACGAGAGAAAATGTCATGAAAATGAAACCACTGATACTGCTGTCCATTCTTCTCCTTACCCTCTGCGGCTGCGCCGGCCTCTCCACCATGCTGAGCGGCGCGGCCGGGGAATACGACGCGGGCATGAGCCTTTTCAACCAGGGGAAATACGAGGAGGCAGCCGGCCATTTTGCCCGGGCCACCGAGCTTGATCCGCAATTCGGCGAGGCCTATCTCTATCTCGGTCGTTCCTATGTCAATCTCGGCCGCTGGGGAAGCGCCCTTTCTCCGTTACGCACCGCTTACCGGCTGGCGCCGGGTGAGACCCGGAAAGAAATCGGCGCCATTCTCCTTGACGCCCTCATCTCCGCCGCCATCGGCAACATCCGGCAGGGCAACTTCACCGACGGTATCTCGCAACTGCGGGAGGGGCTCGATCTCGATCCCTCCTCCGGCCGGCTTCGCGCCGAGATGTTCACCGCCCTCCTCGGCCACGGCGGTCAGCTCCTGCAACAGGGCAGAGCCGCTGAGGCGATCGGCGTCTACCGGGAAGCCCTGGGTTACAACAACAGCAGCAGCAGCGATGCCTATCTCGGCCTGACCCGCGCCTTTTTGCAAAACGGTGACTGGCTGAAGGCCAAAGACACCCTGACCGAAGCGCTGCGGGCACATCCCGGCAGCTCCTCCCTGAACCAGTTCCTGCAACAGATGCTGCTTGCGCCGCGCTGATTGACGACCCATCCGCCATGTGGAATTCCAAGGACGTTTATTACATCTCCGACAGTACCGGCATCCTCGTCACCAATCTCGGCCAGGCCCTGACCTGTCAGTTCCCGGAAATCAACTTTGTCGAGGAGAGCTTTCCCTTTGTCCGGGCCATCTCCACCGCCAAGGAGATCCTGAAAACCATTCTCAAGCGTTCCAGCGGCCGGCGCCCCCTGGTCTTTGTTTCGATCATGGATGCCGATATCCGCCAGATCTTCGACAACCCGGAGGTGGAATTTTTCGACATCTTCGGCTCGCTCCTCGATGACCTGGAACGGTCGCTGGAGACAAGGGCCTTGCGGGTGCCGGGTTTCAGCCACCACACCGACGATCTCGACATGGGCCGCCGGGTCGATGCGATCCACTACTGCCTCGAGCATGACGACGGCACCAAACCCTCTGAATACAACGAGGCGGACATCATCCTGTTGGGCGTCTCACGGGCCGGGAAAACGCCGGTGAGTGTCTATCTGGCCACCCAGATGGGCTATAAGGCAGCCAACTTCCCGCTGACCAGCGAATATCTCAATGAATACCGCCTGCCCGGTGCGATCAAGGCGGTTACCAAAAAAATCGTCGGGCTGACGACCTCGCCGGAATTTTTAAGCAGTGTCCGGGAAAAACGCTACCCAGGCAGCACCTACGCCCGGATCGCCACCTGCCGCCAGGAAATCAACCAGGCAGAGGAAATCTACCGCCGTTACGGCATCCCGGCAATCTCCTCCACGGGCAAATCCATTGAAGAAATCGCCACCCAGATCTGCCAGGTGGTCGAGCTGCCGAAAAAAAAGGTCACCCTGCGGCCCTGATCCGCTTTTCACCAAACTCCGCGGTGCCGAGCACGCCGTCTGCCTGGCGGATGTGGCCGATTTGCCGCCAGTCGCGACCGAGCAGCCCGCAGCCGCAGGCGTCGATGGCCACCGGATCATGAGCGGCGCAGAGCAGGTTGACCGGTGGTGAGCAGACCGGACCCCAGAGATGGGCTTCCGCCATGCCGACGGTGGCGTCAAGGAGGGTGAAATCCGGGGTGCGGTATCGGTTGAGATCGAAGATCGCCTGCTGGATGTCATGGTGAAAAGAGGCCTTTTTCCAGTGACCGCCCTGCTGATAGTGCTGCGGCGGCGCCGCACCCATCATGTTCTTCATGGTCAGCGTCACCCCGGCCAGACTGTGCGCCTTGAGCACCGGCACCGAGAGCAGAAAGGTCTCGAAAAGCAGGGCCGGCAGATAAATCTCCGGGAAACGACGGCAAGCGGGATTGGTCAGCCGCACGCTTTTTTCCTGATTGAGATCAATGAGATCCACCTTCTTTTCCCGGGCGAGCCGGGTATAGTTCAAGGCGGCGAAGACATGGCCGGTGTCGTATTCGCCCGAACCACAGCCCTCGGCGATGATGATCCGGCAGTGGTCCGCCCTTTGCCGCAGCCAGCTTACCAGTCCGGCGATGAGCGGCGCCGGGGTGGTGATGGGTGGGGCAAGGGCCTCGACCAGATTGGGCTTGATGAGAATGGTGTGCTGCCCGGCCAGCACCTCGGCCAGGCCGCTCTGATCGAGCAGAGGCGGGAGACTCTCCTCCCAGCCGCTGAACTCTGTTGAAAAAACAGTGCCTTTTTCCCTCATTTCTGCTATGTGCATGGTAATTTTTCACCTTTGGACTGGACGAAAGTGTGATGGTTTCGCAAAAATCCGTAAACCATGGCAGGCGGGAAAGTGAAAACAACGAGCTACATACCCTGCCCGTCGGAATCGTGATTTTTACGATTCCGACAAAGTGTCGAGTGCTGACCTGGGATAAAAACCTTACCGATTTTTTCAATTTCTGATTTTGATGATTTCGCAAAAACTGAAAATCAACCACGGAGAACCCGGAGACAACGGATTGTAATTCAACATATTTTCTCTGTGTCCTCTGTGCCGTCTGTGGTAAAAAAGATTTTTTTACGATTTCATCATTTTTTGCCTTACTCCATTATTCCATCTGTCTGTTTATGATTACCATCAATAATCTCTCCATACAATACGGAGCGAAACATCTCTTCAAAAACATCTCGGCCCGCATCAACAGCCGCGACCGTATCGGCCTGGTCGGGGTCAACGGCGCGGGCAAATCAACCCTGTTGCGGATCATGGCCGGCGTTGCCGATTCCGATCCCGGGGTGGTCACCTGGTCGAAACAGGTGAGCTGCGGTTACCTGCCCCAGGAGATCACCGGCATCAACCTGGACAACAGCCTGTTCGCCGAGGCGGAAAACGCCTTTGCCGGGCTGCTCGCCACGCAACGGCAACTCGACGAGGTGAACAGACAGCTCGCAACCTGCCACGATGATGGAAACGCCCTGGAGGAAATGCTTCAACTCCAGGGGGAACTCCAGCACGAACTCGACCATTCCGACATCTTCCGCATCAAACCGACCATTGAAAAGGTGCTGACCGGCCTCGGCTTCAGGGAGGAGGATTTTTCCCGGCCCTGCTCCTCCTTCAGCGGCGGCTGGCTCATGCGACTGATGCTGGCCAAGCAACTGCTGGCCGCACCCGGGTTTCTCTTTCTCGACGAGCCGACCAACCATCTCGACATCGAATCCCTCACCTGGCTCGAAGATTTTCTCGCCACTTATCCGGGCGCCCTGATCATCGTCTCCCATGACCGCGCCTTTCTCGACAACATGACGTCGCTGACCTGGGAGCTGAGCCTCGGCAACCTGACGGTCTACAAGGGCAACTACTCCACCTATGTCACGGAAAAGGAGCTGCGCCAGGAGATCCAACGAGCCGCCTACGACAACCAGCAGGCCCTGATTGAGCAGACCAGACGCTTCGTCGAGCGCTTCCGCTCCAAGTCAACCAAGGCCAAGCAGGCACAAAGCCGCATCAAACAGCTGGAAAAGATGGAACTCATCGAACTCGAAAAAACCGAACACGCCATCTCCTTCCGCTTTCCGCCCGCCCCGCCCAGCGGCCGACTGGCCATTGTCGTGGAGGGTCTGCAAAAGCGGTACGGCGACAACCGGGTGTTCGATCAGCTGAATTTTGAACTGCAGCGCGGCGACAAAATGGCCATTGTCGGGGTCAACGGCGCCGGCAAGTCCACCCTGGTGAAGATTCTCGCCGGTCTGGTGCGGTCGGAGGCGGGAACGATCCGCCTCGGCCATAACGTCTCCCTCTCCTACTTCGGCCAGCACCAGGCCCAGGAGCTTTCGCCGAACTACACGGTGCTGGAGACCCTGACCATGGTCGAGGCGGACAAGACCATCACCCAGACCCGTTCCCTGCTCGGCGCATTTCTCTTCAGCGGCGACGAGGTGGACAAAAAGGTGCAGGTGCTCTCCGGCGGGGAAAAGAGCCGGCTCGCCCTGGCCAAGATGATCGCCACCCCGGCCAATCTCCTCATCATGGACGAGCCGACCAACCACCTCGATATGATGTCCCAGGAAATTCTCCAGGAGGCCATGGCCCAGTACGACGGCACCATCATCGTCGTCAGCCACAACCGCTACTTTCTCGACAGCTTCGTCAACAAGGTGCTGGAAATCAGAAACGGGCGCGCCACCCTGTTTGATGGCAACCTCCACTACTATCTGGAAAAAACCGCGGCCCAGCGAGACCGGCCCGTCGCGCCGGCCGCACCGCCGCCGGATCCTGACAAGGTCGAGAGAACCGATTCCTCTTCTGCCGCCGCCGGCCGCGGGAAAAAGGCGCGACAGGAACAGGCGCGGCTTCGCCAGGAAAAGAACACCCTGCTCAACCCCCTGCACAAAAAAATCACGGAACTCGAAGAGGAGATCAGCCGGCTGGAAAAGATCAAGACCGAGCTGGAGGCGCAGCTCGCCGATCCGGAACTTTACAAGGATGAGGGGCGTTTCGGAGAAAAAAGCCGGGCCTACGGCTCGGCGGAGCGGAAGCTGCAACGCCTCTACCAGCAGTGGGAGGAGCAGCAGGGAAAGGTCGAGGAGATCGAGGCGCGCTTTGCCGAGTAAATGGCAGAAACCTGGCCGGCTCGGACGCGGGACTCGCCCAACCGCTTTTTTCAATCAAATGCACAAAAAAACCATCACATTTCTTGACCGCCACCGAAATAATCAGTAATGTCGTCTGGTGATTTTATCGGGTTCGCTCCGCTGCAACGATAACACGACCATCCGGCACCGGCCTGCACTGACCGGCGCTCCGGCATGGATTTCGGACACACCTGCTCTCGGGAGGAGAAAAATGAAAAAGATGATGAAACAGTATTTTCTTGCCGTCAGTTTCAGCGCATTGCTTGCCGTGGCCCCCTTTGCCTCGGCGTCCGACCAGGGTGGCCACGGTGGCGGCCACGGCGCTCCGGCCGATCAACCGGCCATGTCGGCCAGCGAGGCCGTCAAAACGATCATTCAGGGCAACGACGCCTTCAAGGGCCATCATGACAGCGGTCACTTCCAATCCTTCCAGGCGGGTCAGGCCCCCAATCTGACAGTGGTCTCCTGCTCCGACTCCCGGGTCCACACCGATCTCTTCGGCATAATGCCGGACAACAAGATCTTCGTCATCAGAAACATCGGCAACCAGGTGACCAACTCCCAGGGGTCGGTGGATTACGGCGTCAATCACCTGCCGACCAAAGTTCTGCTCATTCTCGGCCATTCGAGCTGCGGCGCGGTCAAGGCGGCAATGGGCGACTATTCCGGGGAGACCCCCGGTATCAAAAGGGAACTTGATCCGCTCAAACCGGTCATCGCCATGGATGACGGCAGCGGCACCGACACGGAACGCTGGGCAAAAAACGTCGAGCGTAACGTTGACTATCAGGTTGACTCCGCCATGCAGGCCTATCAGCAGAAGGTTGCCCACAATGAACTCGTCGTCGTTGGCGCCGTCTACGACTTCAACGATATCTACGGTCAGGGCCGCGGCTCGCTGCTCATCACCAACATCAACGGCATCAAGACCCCGAACGAGATCATGCAGCATCCGGTGCTGCATGATCTCTCCAAAGCGGAAATCGTCACCCATGTCAGCAGCCGGGCCGACTGAACATTCCGTTCATGCCATTGCACCACCCGCACCCACGGAACCCTTTCCGTGGGTGCTTTCGTGAGCGGCCGTTGTCATGACCAGATGCCTGCGAGTTGAACTGGAGGAGCGGGAAGCAAAAAACCTCTCCCCTTTTGCCTGCCATACCAAAAACAGCAAGGGCAGACTGCGGCAGGAGGAGGAGTGTCCCCTGCGACTGGCCTTTGCCCGGGACCGGGACCGGATCATTCACTCGAAAACATTCCGGCGGCTCACCCATAAAACACAGGTCTTTCTCGCTCCCACCGGCGACCATT
>CAZUZJ010000068.1:0-10738 GCA_964624225.1 uncultured Desulfobulbia bacterium
ACGTATTTTGAGAATAATCTCTTGATTTTTATCAGCTAATTTGGGAAGCAACACCTTTTCAATTTTTTCTTAGGTCACAGGGAAGTCCGGGTCAGGTCTTGCTATGGCAGCAGGAGGACGACAACAACAACAACATTACCCGCACCTGGCAGCAAGCCCTGGCCTATTGCGAGTCCCTGGAGCTGCCGGAAGGCGTCACCGGCTGGCGGCTGCCCAACGTCAAGGAGCTGGAATCCCTCACCGATGACAGCCGCTTCAACCCGGCCATCGATCCGGCGGCCTTTCCTGACACAAACACGTCCGGCTACTGGTCGTCGTCCACCCACGCCGGCGGTCCGTACGGCGCGTGGGGCGTCTACTTCGGCCATGGCGGCGTCGTCGGCTACACCGGTAAGCACGGCAACTACTACGTGCGGTGCGTTCGCGACGGACAGTGAGTTGGTTCTTTGGGTATTTGGTTCTTTGGTCTGATTGGTCTGGTTGGTTGCCGCGCTGGGCGGGTCATGCCCGATCCGATTGGGGGTATTGAAGTCTGCCCGCGCGATATGCTTGTTCCCGCCAACATGTTATGATACCATGGAAAAATGATCCCGTGTGAGCAAATCCATTTCAGCGGCCATGTCGTCCAGCGGATGTTTGAGCGCAGAATCAGTAAAAAAGATGTTTGCCATGTCCTTGCTCATGGACAAATCATCGCTGAATATCCGGATGATAAACCTTTCCCCAGTTTTCTCGTCCTGGGTTTTGCCGATCACATACCGCTTCATGTCGTCTGCGCCATGAATGCAGCACTGTGTTACATTGTCACGGCATACATTCCCGCGGCCGACCAATGGTCCGCCGATTACACGACCAGGAGGTAGAATATGAAATGCGTTTTCTGTAAAAGCGGGGAAACAGCGCCAGGCAGGACAACCGTCGTTCTCACCCGGGAAAACACCTCGATCATCACCAAAAATGTGCCGGCCGAAATCTGCGGCACATGCGGGGAGTATTACCTGTCGGAATCCGTTACCGAGCAGCTTCTCTCCCGCGCCGAAGAAGCGATGTCCAAGGGGGTGGAGGTGGAGATTCTCCGTTTCGCGGCCTGATTTGGTAATTCGGGGACATCCATACTCAACTGGAAATTGGGGGTCAGGTCTTGCTATATGAGAAAAAAATATGGCATGCTGTGTTGATGGCGCGACCACTCCGCATAGAATATCCGGGGGCAGTGTATCATATCACCTCCCGGGGCAACGCCCGCCAGGATATCTTCATCGATGACGGCGACCGCCAGGGGTTTCTCACGATCCTGGCCGGGGTGGTCGCTCGCTGTAACTGGCTCTGTCATGGCTATTGCCTGATGGACAACCACTACCACCTGCTGCTGGAGACGCCGGAGGCGAATCTGTCCCTTGGCATGCGCCAGCTCAACGGCGTCTCTACCCAGCGCTTCAACCGGCGGCATGATCGGGTCGGGCATCTCATCGTTTCGGGGGACGCCATCCGCAACTGACACGAGCATTTCGTTACGGCTCGCGGTGCTGGATGGTCGTTATCCTGGCGAGATGCTTTGTGTCATAGGAAAAAATCTCGCTGACCTGATGGCGTTCCATCGTCGCCACGATATAGCCGTCGATGAAATCAAACCCTTGCCCCGCCCTGCATCGCCGCCTGCGCCGCCCTGTTGCTGGTCGCCGCTCCGGCCCTGGCCAGCGTTTTACCCCCACGGCGACGGCACGGTGACCGACAACGCCACCGGCCTGATGTGGCAGCAGGAGGACGACAACAACATTACCCGCACCTGGCAGCAAGCCCTGGCCTATTGCGAGTCCCTGGAGCTGCCGGAAGGCGTCACCGGCTGGCGGCTGCCCAACGTCAAGGAGCTGGAATCCCTCACCGATGACAGCCGCTTCAACCCGGCCATCGATCCGGCGGCCTTTCCTGACACAAACGCGTCCAACTACTGGTCGTCGTCCACCAACGCCAACTATCCGAACTCCGCGTGGTTCGTCTACTTCGGCAGTGGCTACGTCTACGGCACCAGTAAGAGCAGCAACTACTACGTGCGGTGCGTTCGCGACGGACAGTGAGTTTGTTCTTTGGGTATTTGGTTCTTTGGTCTGGTTGGTCTGGTTGGTCTGGTTGGTCTGGTTGGTCGGGTCGGCGGCCCGTGGGGCAAGAGATGAGAAATGAGGCGGATGGAAAGCGCTGTAAATCATGGTTGACAGTCTGTGAATTGTGGTTTACAGTTTCTGCATGTTCGAGATCATCAAGTCAGATACCTTTGAGCGATGGTTCACTGGCCTGAAAGACCGCATGGCGGCGCGGCGCATTGCCGCCAGAATCCGGCGCATGTCGGTCGGAAATCTCGGCGATATAAAGCCGTTGCGTGAAGGGGGTTTTTGAAGCCAGAATCGATCATGGGCCTGGCTATCGGATATATTTCATCAGGCGTGGGCCAATGGTGATCGTGCTCTTGGCTGGCGGCGATAAACGCGCCCAGGACGCCGATATTGACCGTGCCATTCTGCTTGCCAAAGACTGGAGGGATTGATCAATGACTGAAAAATTTTCCCGCTGGGACAGTGCCGACTACCTGAAGACAGAGGAAGATATTGTTTCGTATTTTGAGGCCTGCATCGAGGAAGACCCTGGCGACGGCAGCCTGATCCGCGCCGCGCTTGGAGATATTTCCCGGGTTCGAGGCATGACCCGTTTGGCCAACGAAACCGGGCTGACGCGGGAAGGTCTCTATAAGGCGCTTTCCGCTGGAGGCAACCCGGAGTTCTCCACGGTGATGAAGGTCATCAAGGCACTTGGCCTCAAGCTGCACGCCACGGCGGCATGATTTTCACGCGAAAATTCGGGGTCACGAAAATTCGGGGTCAAATTCGGGGTCAGGTCTTGCTACACGAAAATTCGGGGTCAGGTCTTGCTATGTGAGAAAAAATATGGCAAGGTGTGTTCATGGCGCGACCACTCCGCATAGAATATCCGGGGGCAGTGTATCATATCACCTCCCGGGGCAACGCCCGCCAGGATATCTTCATCGATGACGGCGACCGCCAGGGGTTTCTCACGATCCTGGCCGGGGTGGTCGCTCGCTGTAACTGGCTCTGTCATGGCTATTGCCTGATGGACAACCACTACCACCTGCTGCTGGAGACGCCGGAGGCGAATCTGTCCCTTGGCATGCGCCAGCTCAACGGCGTCTCTACCCAGCGCTTCAACCGGCGGCATGATCGGGTCGGGCATCTCCTGCAGGGGCGCTACAAGGCGCTGCTGGTTGAAAAAAACGGGCATCTCCTCGAGCTGTGCCGTTATATCGTGCTTAATCCGGTGCGGGCCGGGCTGGTGGCGGAGCCGTCTGCCTGGCCCTGGAGCAGCTATCTGGCGACCGCCGGATTGATCGCGGCCCCCGAGTTCCTGCGCACCCAATGGGTTCTGTCCCAGTTTGGCCGGACAAAAAAGGTGGCGCGGGCGCGCTATGTCCGCTTTGTCGCCGAGGGAATGAGGACGGACGGCGCGGCGCCGTGGGCAAAGGTGGTGGCTCAGCTTGCCTTTGGCGGCGAGGATTTCGTCGGCGAGATCCGCGAACGGCTTGACGAGGCGCGGGAAATCGGGGAAATTTCCCGGTCCCAGCGCTTTTTCGGCCGTCCTTCCCTTGCCGCCCTCTTTGCCCCGGAGGCGATAAAAGACAAGACGGTGCGGAACCGGCAGATGGAAATCGCCCATGTCCGCCACGGCTATACCCTGAAAGAGATCGGGGCGCATCTTCACCTTCATTACACCACGGTGAGCAGGGCGGTGGGCAGGGACAGGAAATAAAAGCCATGGTGCTGCCGATTGCCGACTGGATGACGGGTCGTTTTGGCCCCAATCGGCCCCACTTTGCTTTGCCGGGGCACCGGCGCTTGCTCGTGAAAACGGCACCTGGGGCAGACCTGGTCTGAGAATGCCGGTTGGTCGCGCCAGTAAGGAATCCCATGAATCAATCCCCCGATACATCCGCCTCTCTTGACCGTGCCATCGCCCATCATCAGGCGGGGCGGCTGCAATTGGCGGAAGCGATCTATCTGGAGATACTGCGCGGCCAACCGGACGATCCGGATTGCAACAACCTGCTCGGAACCCTCTATTGCCAGCAGGGCCGAGCGGAACGCGGCCTGCAGTTCATCGAGGCGGCCCTGGCGCTCAAACCCACGGAATCTGTCTATCTCGTCAATTACGGCGTGACCCTCATGGCGCTGGGGCGCTTTCCGGAGGCGATCACGGCGCTGACCACTGCGCTGCGCGCCAATCCCGGCAGCGTGCAGGCATTGAACAATCTTGGCAATGCCCAGCTGGCCATGGGGCGCGAGGCGGAGGCGGCCGCGGCCCTGACAACGGCCCTGCAACTGCGGCCGGCCGATCCGCAGATCCACAATAACCTCGGTCTGGTCCATCTGCGGGCCGGTCGTCTGTCAACGGCGAAAGGCTGTTTCGCGGAGGCGGTTCGTCTGTCTCCCTCTTACGCCGAGGCCTGGAGTAATATCGGCAACGCCTGCGGGAAGCAGGGGCGGATCAGCGAGGCCGTGGCGTCCTATGAGAGGGCGCTCTCCTGTCGTCCCGGTTTTGCCAGCGCGCACAGCAATCTGCTGATGACCCTGAATTATTCCCCGGAGCTGACCGGTGCCGAAATGGCGAGGCGGACGCGTTCCTGGTGGGAAAGGCACGGTAAGAACGTCCAGGGAGCGGCGACCTTTCCCAATGAGCCGGATCCGGACCGACCCCTGCGGATCGGGTATGTGTCGGCCGATCTGCGCCGCCATTCGGTAAGCTCGTTCTTGCTGCCCCTGCTCGCTGGCCATGACCGGCAAAAAATCGTCACGTACTGTTACGCCAATGTCGAGCGTCCGGATGATATTACCGAACGGATCCGCCGGACGGCGGCGCACTGGCGGTCGATTTTCGGGCAAAACGACGAGCGATTCTGCGAATTGATCCGGGCGGATCGTATCGACATTCTGGTCGATCTCTCCGGCCACACGGCGGGCAACAGGCTGCCGGTCTTCTGTCGCAGGCCCGCCCCCCTGCAGGTGAGCTGGCTTGGCTACCCCTCTACCACCGGCATCCCGGTTATTGATTACCGGCTGATTGATGACATCGCCGATCCGGATGGGGATGCGTTCTACAGTGAAAAACTGTTTCGTCTGCCCGGCTGCTTTCTCTGCTATGCGCCGCTGGAGCCCGCGCCCGCTGTCCAGCCTGCGCCTTTTACCCGGAATGGTTTTGTCACCTTTGCCTCTTTCAACAATCCGGCAAAAATCAATGATGCGGTTGCCGCCTGCTGGGCGGCAATCCTCGATGCCGTCCCTGGCTCTTTGTTGTTGCTGAAGGGAAAGCCGTTTGCCGACGAGCCGACGGCGCGGCACTATCGGGATCTGTTTGGCAGGTTCGGCGTCGCGGCCGCGCGGATTAGGATGCTGCCCGCCACCCGAACTATTTCCGAGCATCTCCAGTTTTACGGCGAGGTGGATATCGCCCTTGATCCCTTTCCCTATAATGGCACGACGACGACATGCGAGGCGTTGTGGATGGGGGTTCCCGTGGTCGTTTTGGCGGGGCACAGCCATGCGGGGCGGGTTGGCGCCAGCATCCTCCATTCCCTGGGGCTGGAGCGGCGGCTGCTGGCCACGACGCCGGGGGATTATGTTGAAAAGGCGGTAGAGCTTGCCGGTGGCGACTTTGTCCGTATCCCGGATCGGCGGCAACTGCGGACAACGATGGCGAATTCGGCACTCTGCGACGCCGGGGGATTTGCCGCGAAGATCGAGGTCTTTTATCGGACAATCTGGCGTGACTGGTGCGGCGGCGTTGCCTGCTGAATATCTTGGCGCCTGGTCTGGATTAAGTGCCGCTCGTCATGAGTGTGCGAGGATAAAAATATGGTATTTCAAGACCTGACCCCGGAAGAGTATTTCCGGGCAGGGGTTGGGGCCGCCATCACGGATGGCGAGGGGAGGGTGCTGGGCTTTGAGCGGACCGGCAGGCCGGGAGTCTGGCAGTTGCCGCAGGGCGGCCTCGATGCCGGCGAGGAACCGGATCAGGCCGTGCTTCGCGAGGTGCGGGAGGAGACCGGCATTGGTGCTGACGCCCTTGTCTTGCTCGCCGCCCACCCCGAGCCCCTGGCCTATGAACTGCCGGCCCCGCTGCGGCGCAGGAAGTTCGGGCGTGGCCAGGTGCAGTACTGGTATCTTTTCCGTCTGCGCGATGAAGGAGCCATTGATCTGCGCGACAGTCATGAGTTCACCGCCTGGCAGTGGATGAGCTGGCCGGAGCTGATTGCCGCCACCGTTGAGTTCCGCCGGCCCCTTTATCGCCGGCTGCTGGAGTGCTTCGGGACGTTTCTTGCGGCTGAGTCGGAAATGGGGCGGTAAAGGGGCGGCGCGATTTTTGCGGAAATATCTTGCGGTTCATGGTATCAGAGCGTGATGTCAGCCCGTGAGATAAAAAAAACATGAAAAAGAAACGCGATCAGTCGAGAATCCTCGTTATCGATGATGACCCGGACATGCTGGGGTTGGTGGAGGCGATGCTGGTGGCCGAGGGCTACCATGTCCTGACCGCGAGCAGCGGCCGCAAGGGGCTGGAGCTGGCCGAGCTGTCCAGGGGGGGGTCGATCTGCTGCTGACCGATGTCGTCATGCCGGAGATGCGCGGCGAGGATGTGGCCCTGGCCTTTCGGCGCTCTTATCCCGGCACCCGGGTGCTTTTTATGTCCGCCTATCTGAAGCCCTCGACCGACAGGTGCGGGGCGGCCTCCGGTCCGGTTGATTTTCTGGTCAAACCCTTTACCTCCGCCAAACTGCTCGGAGCGGTCAAAAAGATTCTTGCTGCCTGACTTTTTTTCTTTTCCCCGTCCTTCTTCCCTGATCCGTGTTCTTGCCTGCTCTGGCGGCTCCTGTCGTTTTCATTCGCGTGGTTTTTTCGAGCGGATTTTGAAATTATTTTGCTCTGCCTCTCTTTTTGCGGTTAAAGTAGCGGCGGATATGTTCGGTATATGAGTACTGTGCGGAGGTGGTATGGGCGAGCGGGCAAAAGAAACGGAAGAGAGGGCGGCGCAACGGGAGCTGCTGCGCATGATTCCCAAGGTGGATGAGTTTCTCGGCTGGATCGGCGCGGTCGCGGCCCCGGCCCGTTTTGTCAAGGCGGCAGTGCGGGAGGTACTGGCCCTGGAGCGGGAAGAGATTTTGCAGGGGCGGCTGCCGGAGCCCGCCGCCTTGACCCGCGGGGCGTTGATGCCGAAATTCACCGACCGGTTGCGGGAGAAAATGACCCCCACTTTCCGCCGGGTGATCAACGCCACCGGGGTCATCATCCATACCAATATGGGCCGTTCCCTCTTGCCCCCCGAGGCAATGGCGAGCCTGGCCATGGTGGGCGGGAGCTATGCCAATCTCGAATTCGACCTCGCCACCGGCAAACGCGGCAGTCGCTACAGCCTGGTGGAGGAGCTGCTCTGCGAGTTGACCGGGGCCGAGGCCGGCCTGGTGGTCAACAACAATGCCGCCGCTGTCCTGCTCTGCCTCGATACCCTGGCCAAGGGCCGGGAGGTCATTGTCTCCCGCGGTCAGCTGGTGGAGATCGGCGGCTCGTTCCGCATCCCCGAGGTTATGGAAAAAAGCGGGGCCCGCCTGCGCGAGGTGGGCGCCACCAACCGCACCCATCTGCGCGACTACGAACAGGCGATCACCCCGGAGACCGCGTTGCTGCTCAAGGTCCACATGAGCAACTACCGGATCATCGGTTTTACCTCCGAGGTCGGACTGCCGGAACTGGTGGAGCTCGGCCGGCGGCACGGGCTGCCGGTGATGGAGGATCTCGGCAGCGGCAGTCTGGTCGATCTGACCCGCTTCGGTCTGCAAAAGGAACCGACGGTGCAGGAGGTGGTGGAAGCCGGCGCCGATGTCGTCACCTTCAGCGGCGACAAGCTGCTCGGCGGTCCCCAGGCCGGCTTGATCGTCGGTCGGCGTCAGGTTATTGCAGATATCAAGAAAAACCCCCTCAACCGTGCCCTGCGGATCGACAAATTTACCCTGGCCGGACTGGAGGCGATTCTGCGCCTCTACGCCGATGAGGACGAGGCCCTGGCCCGCATCCCCACCCTGGTCATGATGGGCGAGGCGCTGGTGAAGGTTGACCGGCGGGCGGCGCGGCTGCTGCGGCGCATCAAAAACGAGCTGGTCGGCCGTTGCCAAGTGATGACGGAGGCGACCTTTTCCCGGGTGGGGGGTGGCGCCATGCCGGAACAGGATCTGCCGAGCCGGGCAGTGGTGCTGCGCCCGCTCTCCCTGCGGGTCGTGGATCTGGAAAGAAAATTGCGGGGCAGCGCGCCGCCGGTCATCGGCCGCATTGTCGATGACGGGTATCTGCTCGACATGCGGACCGTGGCCGATAACGAGGTCGCGCTGCTGGCCGCGGCTCTCCTGCATGCCTTTAAGGAAGACGGCGAATGACGTTTCCGTTCACATGGCGCCTCCGGGAGGTGACGGAAGGGGATCTCACCCTCTTTGCTCAGGAATTTGCCGACATTGTTGCTGCCCTGCTGCCCTGCCGGGATGTGCGCTTTGTTGCCGGCCGTCCCGGCGTCGAATGTGAACCTGCCTGGCAGGCCGGGGTGGAGGCGGTCCACCGCGAACGGCAACCGGTGGTGGAGAGCGGCGATGGTCTGGAAACCCTGTTCCTGCCGCTCTGGTCCGGCACCGAGGCGCTGCTCGGGGTGGCCATCCTTGCCGGTAAGCCGGGCTCTTTTTCCGACGCCTCGGTCGGCGGGCTCCTGGCAAAAAGCCGAACAATCTCCGCACAGCTGGCCCGGGTCAAGCAGCTGGTGCTCGATCCGCTGACCGGCCTGCCCGGCGGTCTCTATCTGGAAAGACGGCTGGGCCTGGCCTGTGGGCGGGGAGAGGCGGATCAAGGGGCCGCCTTTGTTCTCTGTTTCCTGGAGGTGTCTCCCCGGGTCCGGGATGCCGCCCACTTTCTTGCCGACATTGCCGGCCGCGCCGCCTTTCTCGATTCGCTGATCGGTCACCTCTGCGTCCTCTGTCATCTGGGGAACGGTCTTTTTGCCTTCCTGCTGGAAAAAACCGGGGAAGCGCAGGCCCGCAAACTGGCGGAAATGCTCCTGCGCTGGCTGAAAAGGGAGGGGGTGCCCCGGGCTGCTATCGGCATGGCGGCCGGCGGCCCGGAGAAAGGGCCGGTTGCCGCTGACTGTCTGCCGGAGCAGGCGTGGGATGCCCTGACCATTGCCCGCAAGCGGGCGCCGTTCGCCCTTTGCTCTTTTCAGGGGGCAGAGGAGAAGGCTGCTCATCCCCTCTGCCCGCCTGCCCCACGAGTGGTTGCTGCCCTGCGCCGACATTGGCGGGATGTGGAGCGCGGTGTTCTCCTTCTCCTCCGGGCCGATCAGCCTGGCCAGTCCGGAGCTGTGCCCTGGCAGGAGTGTCTTGACCGGCCCTTCGTGGCAATGGGGGAACAGGAGGCCTTTGTTGTGCTGGCAGATTGCGACGCCGCCGAAGCCGAGGGGTGGTGCCGGGATCTGCGCCAGCGGGGAGCCCCGCGGCAACTCGCTTTTTCCATCGGCGCCGCCGTCTATCCCCAGGGCCGCTTCCGCAAGGCGGACCTGCCCCTCAACTGCCGCAAGGCACTGATCCACGCCGGTTTTCTCGGATCCGGCGCCCTGGTTTTTTTCAACGGCGTCAGCCTGAACATCAGTGGCGATATCTATTACAACGAAGGAGATCTGGCCCGGGCGGTGCGGGAATACCGGCTGGGACTCGAACTTGCCCCGGACAATGCCAATCTGCACAACAGTCTCGGGGTCAGCTTCGCCCAGATGAACCTCTATAAAAAGGCCATCCCGCTGTTTCAGCGGGTGCTTGATCTCTCCCCCGCTGATTTCATGGCCCTTTTCAACCTGGGCTTTGCCTGGTTGGCCTGCCGGCAGGAGGAGAAGGCCCTCCAGCATCTGGAAAGGGCGCTGGCAGTGGATGACACCAGTTTCGACCTGCTGCTGCAACTTGGCAAGCTTTACTGCAAGGCAGGGCGATACGGGGAGGCGGTGCGGGTACTGAGCCGGGGGGAACGGATCGGACCGGTGGGGACGCGCGACATCAGCCACGGCGCGGTGCATCGCTATCTCGGCGAGGCGCACATGGGGCTCGGAGAAAACGGTTCGGCCATGGCCAGCCTGCAACGGGCGGTGCGCCATAATCCGCGGGATGCGACGGCTCTCAGTCTGCTCGGCGAGCTGTACTGTCATGAGGGACAGGGCAATGATATCGCGCGCGCGCTCTGTCATCAGGCGGTCCTCCTGGAAGAGGGCTGCTGGGAGCACTGGAACCGGCTTGCCCGGGTTCTGGAGCGATCCGGGCATGATGACGAGTCCTTGGCGGCAGCGGAAAAGGCCTGCCGGCTCGCCCCGCGCAAGACGGAGCCACTGGTCTTGCTGGCCGGGATTTACCGGAAGACGGGGCAGGAGGCAGCGGCGGCAAAGATCTGCCGGAAGATCCTCCGTCGCGATCCGCAGCACCGACTGGCGACAGCAATGCTCGTCGAGTCGGGCGCGGACAATCAACACAGAAGCGATCATGCCGGCCGGCGTGGCGACGAATGAAGGAGTTGTGGAAATGAAGGCACACTATGGCGCCAACAGCGAAAGTCAGCAGTACTGGCTCGATAATTTCAAGGCCGGTGATTCCTGGCGGCTCTTTCGCATC
>CAZUZJ010000069.1:0-10166 GCA_964624225.1 uncultured Desulfobulbia bacterium
TCAGGTCAGTCTTTTTCTGGCTCCCTTTTTCCTCGGTGCTGCGGCGGTGCCGGTGGTGAACGGCCTGCCTTCTTCCGCCGCCGGAATGCCCGAGCGTTTTGTCACCACCCGGGTCAGACGCTTCGGCGCCGATGTGCTGGTGGAAGGCATTTTTCCCCGCTCCCTGGCCCTGGTGGGCGAGACGGTTGGCAACGACAATGGCTGAGGTGTAACACGATGTTTACCGGCATTATTCAGGGCAAGGGCAGGCTCATTGAAAAACGTCCCTGCGGCGGTGGTCTGGTCTTCGGGGTGGAAGCGGATTTTAATTTGAGCGATCCGGAGGAAGGGGAGTCCATTGCCTGTAACGGCGTCTGTCTGACGGCAAAAAAAATCATGGGCCGCCGTTTCGAGGTCGATGTCTCTCCTGAGAGCCTGTCCCGCACCACCCTGGGTGACCTCGGCCTCGGTATGGAGATGAATCTGGAGCGGGCCCTCCGGCTTTCCGACCGACTCGGCGGTCATCTGGTCAGTGGTCATGTCGATGCCACCACACCGCTCATAGCGCGACGTCCGGAAGGGAATTTTATTCGCTTTGTCTTCGCGGTGCCGGTCGGCCAGGGGCGTTACATGATCGAAAAAGGATCGATCACCATCAACGGCATCAGTCTGACGATCAACCACTGTGACGACCATACCTTTTCGGTGGCAGTCATTCCCCACACCCTGCAGGTTACCACCCTGGGCCGGCTGAATGAAGGGGATCTGGTCAACATCGAGGTTGATCTTATCGGAAAATATGTGGAAAAGCTATTGCAGCCGCATGACGGCAACAGAACCGCACCCTTGAAGATCAGCTCTGCTTTTCTCGCCGAGCACGGTTTTTTGAAATAAAGAGGGGCGGATATCCTACTTTACTAAACTCTTATTTCCGGCCCGGCCGGAAGCAGGTGAATTTATGCCGGTGAGCAGTATAGAAGAGGCAATCGAAGACATCCGATCAGGCAAAATGATCATCCTGGTTGATGACGAGGATCGGGAAAACGAGGGAGACCTCTGCATGGCCGCCCAGATGGCCACCCCGGAGGCGATCAATTTCATGGCCACCCATGGCCGCGGCCTGATCTGTCTTACCCTGACCCCGGAGCATCTGGAGAGGTTGAAGCTGCCGATGATGGTACAGAACAACCAGTCGCCCTTTGAGACCGCCTTCACGGTAAGTATTGAGGCGCGGCACGGGGTGACCACCGGCATTTCGGCGGCGGACCGGGCCCGCACCATACAGGTGGCGGTGTCGGCGGACGTCAAACCGGAAGATCTGGTCAGCCCCGGTCATATCTTTCCCTTGCGGGCCCGACGCGGCGGCGTCCTGGTCCGTACCGGACAGACGGAGGGCTCTGTTGATCTCTCCCGCCTGGCCGGACTGACCTCAGCCGGGGTGATTTGCGAAATTATGAATGAAGACGGGACGATGGCCCGTATGCCTGACCTGGAGATCTTCGCGCAAAAGCATGGGCTCAAGATCGTCACTATTGCCGATCTCATTAGTTACCGGATGCAGAAGGACAAGCTTGTCCGACGGGCTGCGGAAACCCGGATGCCAACCCGCTATGGCGGCGAATTCAAGGCCATCGTCTACACCAATGATGTCGATGATTACGAGCATCTGGCCTTGGTCAAGGGTGAGATCAGGCCGGACAAGCCGGTGCTGGTTCGTGTCCATTCCGAATGCCTGACCGGCGATGTCTTTGGCTCCATGCGCTGCGATTGCGGCGGCCAGCTGCAGGCTGCCATGCGCATGGTGGAGCGGGATGGATGCGGTGTCATTCTCTATATGCACCAGGAGGGCAGGGGCATCGGGCTGGCCAATAAGATTAAGGCCTACGCCCTCCAGGACAAGGGGCTCGACACCGTGGAGGCCAACCTGGAACTGGGCTTCAAGGCGGACCTGCGTGATTACGGCATCGGCGCCCAGATCCTCCGCGATCTCGGGGTGAGCAAGATGAAACTGATGACCAACAACCCGAAAAAGATCGTTGGTCTGGAGGGATACGGACTGCAGGTGGTCGATCGGGTCAAGATCGAAATGCATCCGGTGCCGGATAATATCGGCTATTTGCGCTGCAAAAAGGACAAAATGGGCCATCTCCTCGAACTGGACAGCCCGGAAAAATAACGAATCGGAGTGAAAAAAAATGGCTACGTATTATGAAGGAAATCTGCAGGCAGCCGGTAAAAAGATCGGCATCGTGCTGGCCCGTTTCAACTCGTTTATTGCCGAGCGGTTGCTCGAAGGGGCCCTGGACACCCTGATTCGTTCCGGCACTTCTGATGACGATATCGAGGTCGCCCGGGTGCCCGGCGCCTACGAGATTCCTCTGGTGGCATTGAAGATGGCCCGTTCCGGCCGCTATGACGCCATCATCTGCCTGGGCGCGGTGATCCGGGGAGCGACCCCGCATTTTGATTTTGTCGCCAACGAGGCGGCCAAGGGTATTGCCCAGGCAAGTCTTGATACCGGGGTGCCGATCATCTTCGGAGTTTTGACCACCGATACCATTGAACAGGCGATAGAGCGGGCCGGCTCCAAGGCTGGGAACAAAGGTTCCGAGTGCGCCTCAGCCGCGGTGGAAATGATCAACCTGCTCTCCCATCTCGCATGAGCCTTCGTCGCAAATCAAGGGAGCTCGCTCTCCAGTGCCTCTATCAGATCGATCAGCAGGGCGATTTTGTCGCGGATGTCGCTGGCATGAGCGAGCATTTCGACGTCAACATGAAGGCGGTTCCCTATGCGCAGGAGCTGGTTGACGGCATCCGCGGCAACTGGCAGGATCTCAACAGCCTGATCGAGCTGCACGCCAAGAACTGGCGGCTGAGCCGGATGACCGTCATTGATCGGAACATCCTGCGTATCGCCGCCTTTGAACTGGTGCATAAGGCCGATGTCCCGGCATCCGTAGCCCTGAACGAGGCAATTGAGATTGCTAAACGATTCAGTACCGATGACGCCGCTCCCTTTATCAACGGTATCCTCGATTCCCTGTGCCGCAATGTCAGGAAAGAGCAGGACGCCGCCGGGATGAGGTGACGGCCCCCGGTCCGTCGATCTTCACTTCCGGTGGCAGATATGGCAAATGGAGCACTGAAACAAGGGAACCATCCCACCATGAGAGAGGAGGTTGCCGCGGTCCTCGCCCTGGTTGCCTCGCTTTTTCTGCTGCTTTCCCTGGTCAGCTTCACCCCGCCCGACGGAAACGGGGGGGCGGCGGCTAACTGGTGCGGCATGATCGGCCATTTCCTTGCCACCCTGCTCATGACCTTTCTCGGCCTCAGCGCCTTCTGGCTGCCTGGTCTGCTTCTTTTTTTCGTCGTTTCCATCCTCCTGCACGGCTTTTCCCTCAACCGGTTGCCTCTGATCTGCGCCGGTTGCACCGGACTGTTTATTGCCAGCAGCGGTCTTTTCGGTTCGTTGAACTGGCAGGAACTCGTGCTGTTCGGCCGGACCTATCCGCTGGCCGGTTATCTCGGCCGCACCCTGTTTGATCTTCTCGCCGCTGTGGCCGGCTGGCCCGGCTCCTTTCTTTTTTTTCTCACCCTGCTTATCCTGTCGCTGATGGCAACGGTGCGTTTTTCGCCCTTTTTCGTCAGCAGAAGGATGATAGTAACCTATGGTGTAATGGCGGAAAAAATTCGAGATCGCAGGAAGATAAGCGACAAACAAAAGAAATCTTCAGAGGTGTCCTCCCCCGAACGGGAGAAAAAAAGCCCACTGCCGGAACCGCCTCTGTCAATCCCGCAGCTGCATGAACCAATCAGCGTGAAGAGCAGTGCCATGGATGCCGAATTCCAGCCGGTGCCGGTGAAGTCAGGTGAGTACCGGCTGCCCGGCATCGGCCTGCTCGACCCTTCGCCCGCGGATGAGGTGAAAATCGATCGTGACCATTACCTCGAGGTCAGTCGCAAACTGGAGGCGAAACTGGCTGATTTTGGTGTGCAGGGAACGGTGACCGGCATCTCGCCCGGACCGGTGATCACCACCTATGAGTTTGCCCCAGCTCCGGGGGTGAAGATCACCAAGATTGTCTCGTTGGCCGATGATATCGCCCTCGGGCTTCAGGCGGAAAGCGTGCGCATCGTCGGTTCCGTGCCGGGCAAGTCAGCGCTCGGCATCGAGATCCCCAACCCGCATCGCAAGATCGTTGTAATCCGTGACATCATCGCCACCGAGAAATTCCAGAAGGCGGAATCAAAACTCACCCTCGGACTCGGCATGGATGTGGTCGGCCGGCCGGTCTGCGCCGATCTGGCCCGTATGCCCCATCTCCTCATTGCCGGCGCCACCGGGGCGGGCAAGAGTGTGGCAATCAACACCATCATCTGTAGCATTCTCTTCAAGGCCACCCCGGACGAGGTGCGGCTGCTGATGGTGGACCCGAAACGAATCGAACTTTCCACCTATGAGGCGATCCCCCATCTTCTCCATCCGGTGGTGGTTGACCCCAAAATGGCCAGTCGCGCCCTCCAGTGGGCGGTGCGGGAGATGGAGCGACGCTATCTACTGATGGAGGAGCAACGGGTCAAGAGTTTTACCAGTTATAACGAAAACGCTGGGGAGAAGTTGCCGTATATTGTCATTATCATTGACGAACTGGCTGATCTCATGATGGTTTCCTCCAATGAGGTGGAGACTGCGGTGGCTCGCCTGGCCCAGATGGCCCGCGCTGCCGGCATGCATCTTATCCTCGCCACCCAGCGGCCTTCTGTGGACGTTCTCACTGGTCTGATCAAGGCCAACTTTCCCACCAGGATGTCATTCAAGGTCTCCTCCAAAATCGATTCCCGCACGATCCTCGATACGAGTGGTGCCGAACATCTCCTCGGCGCCGGCGACATGCTGCTGCTGCCGCCCGGAGCGGCCCGGCTCAAACGAATTCACGGCGCCTATATCTCGGAGCGTGAATCGGAACGGATCGTCACTTTTCTAAAGGAACAGGCGAGTCCCCGCTATGACGAGTCGGTCATGGAGGTGGTGGAAAAAGAGGATGATGCCGGAGAAAACGGCGGGGAGGATGATTTCGATGAAAAATATGATGAGGCGGTGGCCTTTGTCTGCGAGGCGGGCCAGGCCTCCATCTCCATGATCCAGCGCCGGCTGCGGGTCGGCTACAACCGGGCGGCGCGGATGATCGAGGCCATGGAAAAGGAGGGCATCATCGGCCCGGCCGACGGGGCAAAACCTCGGGAAGTGCTGACACGAAGGACCTATTGAGCTGCTGATGGCATCCCCTCTCGTCGATATCACGACGGACGGCCACGTCCACACCAGGCTCTGTCACCATGCGCACGGCGAGATGGAAGAGTATGTTGTGGCGGCGATGGCCGCCGGACTCCGGAAAATCATCTTTCTCGAGCACTATGAAACCGGCATCAGCTATTTTGAATCAACCTGGCTGACTGACGAGGATTTTGTCTGGTACCAGGAGGAGGGGCGGCGGCTTGCCGACAAATACCAGGACCGGATAATGGTAGGGGTCGGGGTTGAGGTGGGCGCCAATCCTGACCGTCTTGGGGAAACGGTGGAATTTCTCCGTCGCCATCGGTGGGAGCGTATCGGGCTCTCCTATCATTACCTGCGGGAGGGCGAGCAGTTTGTCAATGTCGTGAGTCGCCGGCCGGTTAACTTAGAGCTGATGGAAAAGATCGGATATGACCATGTGGCGGATCGCTATTTTGCCGGCCTGGAAAAGGCCCTGGCTGTAGTTCCAGCCACCGTGGTCTGCCATCTCGACGCCGTGCTGCGCCACTGTCCGGACTTTTCCTTTGCCCCGCGTCACCATGCCGCCATGGGCAGCATCCTGGCGATGATGCGAAGAAAAGGGGTTGCCCTGGAAATCAACACCTCGGGCTTTGCCTTGCGTGGCGAACAGTTTCCCGCCCTGTCCGTCATCCGGCGGGCAGTGGCGATGGGCATTGAGCTTGTCGCCGGTTCCGATGCTCACCGGCCGGCGGATGTGGGCCGTTTTTTCGGTCGCCTGCCTGCGGTGCTCGTCGGAACGGCGGCTACGCCAGGGTGATAATCAGGGGAATGATGTGCAGGGTGCTGGAAACGGAGTTTGTGTGCTTGAGCGTCCATGATTTACAGGACCCGTTGTCGCCCAGCAACCCGTCGATCTCGGCAACCAACCCCTTGATGTTGATCACCGGATGCCGGGAAAACACCTCGGGCAATCCATAGGTAAGATTGCAGGCCAGACATTTGCCGGGACGCTGGATGAGCTGCAACTCGAAATAGAGTTCTTTGGTCTCAGGAAGATAATCGTTATATTTGAGGACAATGTCGTAGGCGCCTTCGCTGGCATCGCCAAACAGGGCATCAAAAAAATCGTCGGCCCGCTCGGACGGGAAAAGACTGCGCAGAATGTCATCGGTAAAAATGTTTTTCATCTCAACCATTTACAGTAGAGCCTCCGGTGGTGGAAATGCATAGTATTTGAATATCATTTGTGTTTTTCTATAGTACTTTTTTTCACTACTGCGGTCAAACGTAAAATATTCCGCACTGGCCTTCTCACTCCGGGCGAGCCCCCGGACCGATGGCTGTGGCTATTGATTATACAATCATCATGAAGCTGCCCCTTTTTTCAGATACGAAAAACCACCGGAAGCAAGCCGCCAGTCGCATTCCGGCCACCGCCCTTAATTCCGCGCAGATGGAGGCGGTGCAGGCGCTCAGCGGTCCGGTGCTGGTCATTGCCGGGGCCGGCAGCGGCAAGACCCGCACCCTGGTCTACCGGCTCGTCCATCTGGTGGAAGAGGGGGTCTCCCCGGAAAATATCCTGCTGCTGACCTTTACCCGCAAGGCGGCCCAGGAGATGATCAACCGGGCGGTCACCCTGCTTGACGACTCCTGCCAGCGAGTGATGGGCGGCACCTTCCATGCTGTGGCCAATCTCCTCCTGCGCCGTTATGCCCGCCACATCGGCTACCAGGCCAATTTTACCATTCTTGATCGCGGGGACGCCGAAGGAATCGTCAATCTCATCAAGTCTTCCCTTGATCTGGGCGGTGCCGGCAAGCGTTTTCCCTCGAAACGGGTTATTCTCACCATCCTCAGCGGGGCGGTCAACAAATCCCTGACCATCGACGACCTCGTCGCCGCTCATTATTCACATTTGCTCGAATTCCTGCCGGATCTCCTGCGCATCCGTGACCATTACCGGCTTTACAAACGAGATCACGGCCTGATGGATTATGACGATCTGCTCGTTTGCTTCCGTGACCTGCTCGCCCTGCACGAAGAAGTGCGACAGGAGATTGCCGCACGTTTTCGCTACATCATGGTGGACGAGTACCAGGACACCAACCATCTCCAGGCCGAGATCGTCCGTCTTCTTGCCACCGGCCATGATAATGTCATGGCCGTGGGGGATGACAGCCAGTCCATTTACAGCTTCCGCGGCGCTGATTTCCGGAATATCATGGATTTTCCGAAGATCTTTCCCGGGACCAGACTCATCCGCCTGGAGGAGAACTACCGCAGTTGCGAAAAGATTCTTGCCGCCACCAACGCCATCATTGACCAGGCCCAGGAAAAATACAGCAAAAAATTGTTCAGCTCCATCCGCGGCGGCGAGCATCCCACCCTTTTCGCGGCCCGGGACGAAGGAGATCAGGCCCGCTATGTCACCCGGATGATCCTTGACCTGCATGGCAAGGGCCTTCCCTTTCATGAGATGGCGGTGCTCTTCCGCTCCGGCTATCACTCCTTCAAGCTGGAGCTTGAACTGGCCAACCACCGTATCCCGTTTGAAAAAAGGGGGGGGCTGAAGCTTACCGAAACCGCCCATGTCAAGGATATCCTCTCCTATCTGCGTCTGGCGGCCAATCCGGACGACGCCCTTTCCTGGAGCAGAATCCTGCTGCATCTGCCCAAGGTGGGACCAAAAACCGTGCAGAAGATCGTCGCTGCCCTGCGGACAGCCGACGATCACCGTGCCGTGCTTCGGTCCTTCCAGGCGGCCCCGGGCTGGCGGGACGATTTCCGGAAGATGGTGGAAATGTATGAGGATCTCGCCACCAGCGCCTCACCCGCCGGCCAACTTGAGCGGATCATGGTCTACTACCTGCCGGTTTTCGAGCGGCTCTACCACGACGATTTCCCTTCCCGGGCGCGCGATCTGGAACAGCTGAAGACCATCATCGCCGACTATGACAATCTACAATCCTTTCTTGATGACACTGCCCTTGATCCACCCGAACTGACCGAGACCGGCCCTCGGCCGACCACCGACACCCTGGTGCTGTCCACCGTTCATTCGGCCAAGGGACTGGAGTGGGACACGGTCTTTGTCATCAACCTGGCGGACGGTAAATTCCCCACTTCCCATGCCGCGCTCTTTCCCGAGCAGTATGAAGAGGAGCGGCGACTGCTCTATGTCGCCGCCACCCGGGCCAAATCCCGTCTCTTCTTCTGTTATCCACGGGAAACCATTGCCCCGGACCGCTCGCGCCACTCTGCCACGCTTTCCCCCTTTCTTGCCGAATTGCCGCCAGGGCTGGTTGGGAACAGAACCGGGGGCGGCGACGTCTCTTGTTATCGGTCGGTCCGGGCGGAAATCACCGTGGCGGCCAGCGGCGCAACAGGAAAGAAAACGGTGGTGTCACCTGCCGCCTCCGGTGCAACGATCGCCTCGACCCGCGATCTGCGGGTCGGCATGCAGGTACGGCACGGCTTTTTCGGCACAGGCGAGGTGCAAAGTCTGATGGGCGACAAAACAGTGGATGTCTTCTTTCCCCGCCACGGCCGGAAGACCCTGCGCCTGGACTACGCCAAGCTGGAATTCGCCTGAAGGACAACAGAAAACGAAACATATCTTAACCGTATTCTGACAATCAGCAGCTAGTATCAGGGAAAAGACCACAAGGAGGTTACTCTTATGATGTGCTGCTATCTTTCGGTTTACGCCAGTGATTCGTTTTCCTGGGAGGTCGCCACCTGTCGGGCCAGGCAGTGCCATTATGTCCCCAGTCTTGCCGATCTTGAAAGGTTCTGTCGGAAAAACCATGTAATCTGCCCCTTCTTTCTGACCTTGCAGGTGATGGATCAGCCGATCGCGCCAAGGGCCGAGGTTGTCTGCCCGGCGGTTTCCTGAAGAAAGGGGATTTGCTTGCGCCGCGCCGGCGGTTCTGCTATTTTTGTCAGCCTTATTTCTTGCGCCCGTTTCGACGGCGGGCACATTCTCTTTACCTGACAGGAAACGCACGGCATGGAGTACCAAGAGGCCTGGTCCTATCTGGACGGGTTGCAATTCTTTAAGATCAAGCTCGGCCTGGAAAGCATGGCTGCCTTTCTCCAGAAGGTCGGCAACCCTCAGCACGAGCTGCAATTTATCCATGTGGCGGGTACCAACGGCAAGGGCTCGGTTTCCGCCACCCTGCTTGCCCTGCTCGCCGGCGCCGGTTACCGGGTCGGCCTCTACACCTCGCCGCATCTGAGCTCGGTCCGCGAACGGTTTCGCATCAACGACCGGTACATCTCCCGCGGCGATTTCGCCGAACTCGCCACCCTGATCAGGGATTTTCTCGCCGGCGGCCAGATCACCTATTTTGAATTCACCACTGCCCTGGCCCTGCTCTGGTTCGCCCGGGAAAAGGTTGATCTGGTCATTCTCGAAGTCGGTCTCGGCGGCCGGCTGGATGCGACCAACGTCATCACGCCGCTGGTCAGCGTCATCACCAATGTCTCCATGGATCACGAGGCCCATCTTGGCAATACCCTGGCGCAGATCGCCGCGGAAAAGGCCGGGATCATCAAGCCGGGGGTGCCGGTGGTCTCCGGTGTTGCGCCGGATGACAGCCGCGAAGTGGTCAGCCGGGTCTGCCGGGAACAGGGCGCTCCGCTCTTTCTCCTTGGCCGCGATTTCAACCTGGCCGACAACAATCGCAAAACTCTTGTTTTTCATGGTCCCGGCGGCCTCGAACTGTCCGGCCTCCGCCTGGCCATGCAGGGATCCTACCAGATCGACAACACCGCAATCGCCCTGGCGACCCTTGATCTGGTCCAGCATCTCGGTTTCCCTGTGGCACAAGAGGGCATCGCCTCGTCGTTGCTCACGGTACGCTGGCCGGGGCGGCTCGAATATTTTCAGCGGCCCCGGCTGGCCGGAAAAGACGGGGAGGGCAGGGGA
>CAZUZJ010000070.1:0-10080 GCA_964624225.1 uncultured Desulfobulbia bacterium
ATCTAGCAGCCGCAGGTATTCGTCAATCCGCACCAGGTAGCGTGCCAGGGCGCCGAGGTTGCTGCCGATGTAGCCGGTGGGATTGTTGATTTCGTGAGCCACTCCGGCCGCCAGGTGGCCGATGGTGGCAAGCCGTTCCTGATGCAGCAGTTGCTCCTGGGAGGCCTTCAGATCCCGGCAGACCCTTTCCAGTTCACTGGTCCGTTCCCGTACCTGCGCTTCCAGGGAATCGCGGTATTCCCTGTTGTTCCTTTCCAGTTTCAGGCGTTGTAATGTATGTTCGATGTAGATGAGGAGTTCGTTTTTTTCAAAGGGTTTAATCAGATAGCCGTGGATGCCGAGCGCAATGGCGTTTTTGGCGATATCCGGCTCATCGAGGCCGGTGACCATGATGACCGCGGTCGTTGTATCCGTTTCGCGCAGTCGGCGCAGAACTTCCAGGCCGGACATCTTCGGCATGGCGATGTCGAGAAGTATCAGGGCCGGGTGGTGCATTTTGAGAAGAGCAAAGGCCTCGCGACCGTCGCTGGCCAGTAATGGGCGATAGCCGACCTCCTGCAGCCAGCGGTGGGTGATTTTTTGCA
Source organism: uncultured Desulfobulbia bacterium (assembly GCA_964624225.1). Lineage (GTDB taxonomy): Bacteria > Desulfobacterota > Desulfobulbia > Desulfobulbales > SURF-16 > DB1. Next base: position 585 of record CAZUZJ010000070.1, read on the forward strand.
CGGCCGGGTCGTCATCGACAATGAGAATTACGGCGTTGGTGAACATGGGCTCCCTTGTTCCGTGATGGATTCGGCAAAGATCTGATCAGGGTGACGGATTGTTATATGATCGAATACTATCACATTATTTCATCGTTTTGGGAGTTTTTTTGTCATTTGCGGAAAATGTCAGGCACTATCAATTCAGATTGAGAATTTCACACGTGAGAAAAAGCTGGTCGCGCATGTTCTCAATTTTTTCAAAAAGGATTTTGTTGTCTGTCGGGAGAGTGAGACAGATGAGGAAAAAAGAGTTTGCAAGAGGCCGTCGGTGTGCGGGCTGAAACAACCTGTATGTAGCCATGTCCCGTGTCAATTCCGCACGATCTGCTTGTCGACCAGCCGGAAAAGGGAAGGACCGATCTCGGTGGCAATGATGAGCTTTTTGTCGCCGATATGGATTTCGCACCCCGGATACACTCTTTCTCCCACATGAATGCGGGCATGATTCATGGCGGTTTCTATCGCGGCACGTAAGGAGACAATGTCGGCGAGTACGGCCTTGTGGTGCTTGATCATTTTGCTGAGGCCGGTGAGCAGCGTGATGATTTTTTCTCTTTTGGCGGCTGATGCGGCGGCCAGCGCAGCCTTGATCTGGTCCGGCGAGGTGGCGTTAAAGGGAAGTGACCGCGAGATTTTCGCTATGTTTTCAGCGCATGAGAGCTTTTCTTCTTCAAGTTTGCGGAGCTGGGTGCTCACTGTCGGGTCGGGACGGATGGCGACGATGGTGGTCGGATTGCCTGGGCTGCCGATTACGCTCAGTTTAATGGTCCTGGCGGAGCAGAGAACGCCGCCCGCCGCGCTGCCGCTTCTGCGACTCTGATCCTTGAGGACGGTGAGAGCGCCGTTGGCCATGACCATGGCGTTGAAAAGATAGCTTTTGACGAGGATGTCGCCTTTGGCGATGACCTCCGCATCCTGAATAAAACCGGCGGATAGGTTGCCCCGGGCAATGACCGTTGTGTTCTCCCCCATGATTCCCTTTTCAACGGTCAGGTTTCCCTGGGCAATGACCGTGGCGCCTGCTTCAATAAAACCCTGAATGGTGATATCGCCCTCTGATTTCACCGAAAAGCCGGAGAGCACCGACCCTGTGATCAGGAGATCCGTCTTGATGTCGATGTTGCCGCTGTGGTAATCGATGTCGCCGTTGATCTGGTATATGTCGGCCACGGCAAGGGTGTTTGCCGAAAATTTGACATTACCGTTGCGTTCGGCAACGTATTGGATTCGGTCCTCTTTTTTCAGGAAGCGCACCCCTTGGCCGACGGTGATTACCTTGTCGGCACCGCTGGTTGCCTTTATCGTTTTTCCGAACAGGGTGCAGCCGTCTTTCCCCTTGCTGGCAAGGTGTTTTTCGGCGATCACGGTTCCTGCAGGGATGCTGACAACGGCATTGCGTTCCCGTAGATCAATGGAGTCGTTATGGAGGATTTTTCCCGCCTTTTTTTCCGCGTCAACAAAAAGAGTGAAAACAGCATTGCGGCCATGTTGCGGCGCCAGGGTTTCCGCAAGTTTGATCACCCTGGGAAGGGAAGATCCCGTCGCCATCTGGCCCACCATTTTGTCGAGCGCCTTGTTATAAATGCAGCGTTCGTCGATTCCCATCTGGTGCAGGATATGACGGATTTCCGTGGCGGTGGGGTATCGACAGGGATTGATCTGGGGCAGAACAATGTAACAGGCCGCTGTTTTGTCCGGCCGGATCCAGATGGGCGGGACAATGGAGACGCGATCGTGATCGATAAACAGATATCCGTATAGTGTTGCTTCGTAGCCCTGATGCTTTTCACTGAACAGGACGTTTTCCCCGGCCTGGGGCAGGGAGACATCCGGACATTCCACCTCCTGACCGAAAACATCTCTGCCCGGTCGTGGTGCGGGAAAGTGGACAATTTTCAGAAAACATTCCCCCGGAGAGACGGCCTTGACGTGCAGCGAAGCGATTTGGATGCTCGCCAGGTCAGGGGCATGGAGAACGGCGTGGAGCTGGGGAAAATCAAGGGTGTGCCCTTTGGTCAGGGAGGGGGGGGAGACCGGCAGGGCATCTGGCTGGGGCAGAAAGGAAAAAGAGAAGATGCTTTTGTACTGGGGCGGGGTGCCGTGGGCAATGGCGATTTTTTGGGCTGCTGGCAGGCGGGATGCGCGTTCCGCTTCCCGCAGGGCGCGCCGGTCGATGCCGTGGGTGATGCCGAATTTCTGCAGGGCGAGGGTGAGACGCTCCACCGAGAGTGGCTCACCTTCGGCGGCAATGGCCAGGGAAAGGGTCATGCGATCAGCGGCGAGCAACAGTGATTTGCCCTGCCAGCCTTTGATGTCCCGGACCTGGTTGTCCGGGGCGGCGAGCAGGTCCGTCGCTGTTTCGTCGCTGCCGGCGACTTCGGCACGGTGACCGGACAGGGGACCACTTTTCCCCGACGTACGATTCTCCCCGGCAATGGCGTCCAGATAGGCATCTTCCAGGGAGTCGAATGATTTTTTCTTGGATCGTTTTCCGTCAGCCGCCATAACGGTATCCTGTTGTCATGGGTTGTCGGAATCGTAAAAAGCCACGATTCCGACGGACGGTGCATTGTAACTCGTTTTTATCACTTTCCCGTCCGCCATGGTTTGCGGATTTTTGCGAGACCATCATGGATTCACAGCGCTGATAACACTTCATCAAGGGAAGATTCGACTGCCGTGAAATTTTCCTGGAAACGGCAATCATGGATGCCAATGGCGGTCTGTCCGGCAAATCCGGCATAGGTGCGCAAGTCTGCCGCATCGATGGGTGTGCCCTTTTTCTGGATGACGAGCACGCCGAAGCGCTGATCGCGTCTGGAGAGAGGAACAATGGCGCACTCTGCGTCTTCGGTCAGCGGTATCCGCAGCGACTCGCCATTTGCGACACTCTTGAGCATCTCTTTCTCCAGTCGCTGGCATATTTCCACGGCACCCGTTTGGAGAAAACCATGGACAGCAGCGGGAGCAGGTGAAATGGCGTTGTTGCCCGTGGTCAGCACAATGGCGGCGTCGTCGATTTCCGTCGCCTCGGCGAGAATGGAGAGGATGGCGTGGAGCAGATCGCCAAGGGGATGAATCTGCATGAGATACTGCTGGATACGGTTCCGTCCTTCGAGTTCCTTGACCAGTTTCCGTAACGTCCTTGTCCGTTCTTCGACCCGTTGCTCCAGGGCGGCATTGAGTTCCGCCAGTTCGCGATTCCTTTGCTCTATTTCCAGGGTCAGTGTGCGGTTTTCCTCGATAAGCTCGAACCGGGAGATTGCTTCTTTGATGATCAGCTTGAGGTCTTCGTCGTTCCAAGGCTTGAGAATGTAACGGTATACTCCGCCGATGTTGATGGCATCCACTGCCGCAGTGATGTCCGCGTACCCGGTCAGCACCATGCGGATGGAGTCAGGCAGTATTTTTTTTGCTTCAGCCAGGAATTCGGCGCCGCCCATTTCCGGCATGCGCTGATCGGAAACGATCACCGTCGGTTTTTCTCCCGACGCCAGCAGGGTCAATGCCTCCCTGCCGCTTTGAGCCGTGAGAATACGGTAGTTCTCGTCAAGAAAAAGGCGGGTCAGTGCCTTGAGGATGCTTTTTTCGTCGTCGACAAAGAGAATGGTGTGGGGTGAACCGCTGCTCATGTGTTTCTCCAATTTTGACGATTTCGTGAAAACTGAAATTTAACCACGCGCTAAAGGGGAGAACTCATTGTAATTTAATATATTCTCTCTGTAGTCTCAGGGCGCGCCGTGGCAAAAAAAGACTCTTATTACGATTTCGTCAATTTTACAGGAATCATAATAAAAACCATGAAGTTGACAGACCGTGGTTTATATTTCGTTGTTTTTCTGTTTAACGGCTCATGCCATGTTTGGCCCGCTGTCGGCTGGGACAAGCAGAATGATTTTCCCTTTCTGCTGCTGCGCACTGCTCATCTCCACCCCCCTGACGAGATAGCTGTTTCCTGAAACGACAATGTGGTCGGCCAGGATTTTTTCCGGCGAAACGGAATGAATGAATCCGCACAGATTTTCCGGCAGAGACGTTGTCATGTCTCTGCCGATCAGCGATTCCCCCACAGCAACGAAAATCCGGTCGGAAAAACGGTTACTCTGGACAATCAGTCCGTCCGGGTCAATGCCGAGCACGGCGGCGGGCAGCGAATGGAGGACATTCTGGGCAAGCTCCAGCACCTTGTTCTGAAAGAGGATGTCATTGGTCCTGTCCTGGACGATCTCTTCGAGATTCTGGTTGATGTGGGAGAGTTCCTCGTTCTTGTCCTGCAGCTCGCGGGTCAACATCTCGTTTTGCTGGTTGAGGAAATAAACCTCCAGCGCCTTGTCGATGGTGATTTTCAGTTCATTGTCATTCCATGGTTTCGGAATGAATTTGTAAATCTGTCCTTCGTTGATGGCGGCGACGATGGAAGCGGTGTCTGCATAGCCTGACAGGATGATGCGGATTACTTTCGGCCAGTTTTCGCAGACCTGCTGCAGAAAATCGACGCCATTCATCCCCGGCATGCGGTAATCGGAGATGATGAGCTGGACTGGATCATGGTCATTGAGCAGGCGCAGTCCCTCTTCGCCGGACGAGGCGGTGATGAGTTCGTAGTCGGTATCCATGAAAAGGCGTTTCAACGCCCGCAGGACGTTGATTTCGTCATCAACACAGAGGATTTTGATTGTTTCACTCATGATAATCTCGGAAAAGCTGAAATGCCCCATAGATGGCTGGCGTAAAAATATCTATTCTGTGCCTGCTATGGGAAAAAGTGTTTTTTTTCTTCATAGCTGCGCCGGTTCCATGTCCCAGGCCTTCAGCAGCAGGGCGTACTGTGCCGCGATGGTGGCGGCGATTGGTTTCAGCTGTTCACGCTTGATATTGAGTGATTCCCAGATGATCATGGGGATTTCCGTCCGTTTCGGGCTGCTGCTTTTGCCCAGTGCCAGGACACGGACTATCTGATTGCCGAGAAAAAGGGCGTAAACCAGATCCTTCAGGTCCGGGTCGAGTTTTTTTCCAGACAGGTCCGCATCGTGATGGTATTTGACCGCCGCAACGATGGAATCCGGAAATTTCCAGTGGTCGAGAAGCAGGGCGCCGAGCTTCTGGTGGGTGGTGTCGATTACCTGCATTTCCGCAGCGTTTTGCGGAAGATTCTCCTCGTGCATGAGGTGGAGGATTTTTTCATAATCCTGCGGGGCTTCATTGATGATGACGATCTTGCCGATGTCGTGGAGGATGCCGAAGAGAAAGGCATCTTCGCCCAGTTTCGGCTTGACCTGTTCGATGAGGATCTTGGCCGCCGCTGCGCATCCGAGACTGTGCAGCCAGAGACCTTCCAAATCAATGGGGGAGTCGGGACTTTTTATGAAAAGCGAATGGATCGACACGCTCAAGGCGAGATTCTTGACCGTGTTGAAGCCGAGGATCATTACCGCCTTGTTGAGGGTGGTCACCTGTTTCGGCAAACCATAGTAGGCGGAGTTGGCAAGGCGCAGCACCTTGGATGCCAGGGCCGTGTCCTCGGCAATGATTTCGCCGAGCAGTTTTGCGGTCAATGCCTCGCTCTGCATTTCCTGGTTGATCCGGGCGGCAACCATGGGCAGAGTCGGCAGCTCGCTCGTCTGGCTGATCAGTTTCTTGATGTGCATGGCGGGTTTTCCCGTGGAGTTGCCGGGGCAGGGAGAGTGATGGTAAAGGTTGTCCCCTGGCCGACTGCGCTTTGCACGCTGATGTCTCCATCATGTTTTTTGATGATATCGTAGACGATGCTCATGCCCAGACCGGTTCCTTTGCCCACTGACTTGGTGGTGAAAAAGGGCTCGAAGATGCGCGAGATATTTTCCTGGGCAATCCCGCAGCCGTCGTCACTGATCGAGACGAGAACTGCATCGTCTTTGTGCCAGGTTCTGATCCGTATCTCTCCCTTTTTTTCGATGGATTGCGCCGCGTTGACCAGGATATTGACGAAGACCTGGTTGAGTTGCAGGGCCGAGCCGCGGACCAGGGGCAGCTCGCCATAATGCTTGTTGACGGTGGCCTTGTATTTCAGCTCGTTCCAGATGATATTCAGGGTGGTGTCGAGGCACTCGTTGATGTTGACCGGCGCAACATCGTTGTTGTCCACCCGGGAAAAGTTTTTCAGGTTCTGGACAATGTTTTTGACCCTGTTTGCCCCGTCCAGCGATTCGTCGATGAGGGACGGGATATCCTCGACAAGAAAATCGATTTTTAATTTTTCCCGTTCCTGACACAGTATGCTGAGCTCTTCTTTGCCGGCCAGGGCGGCCAGGAATTTATCCTGGAGGGCGAGGAATCGGGTCATTTTCCCTGCGTATTTGGCCAGTGACGAGAGATTGCTGGCAATAAACCCCATGGGATTGTTGATTTCATGAGCGACGCCGGCGGCAAGCTGGCCAATGGATGCCATTTTTTCCTGCTGGACGATCTGCGACTGTTTCTGCTTGAGTTCGCTGAGCGCCTTTTCGAGCTGGGCATTGGCATCCCGCAGCAGCTTCCTCTCATGCTGCAGGGAGATTTCGAGTTTTTTCCTGGCCGTGATGTCACGGGTGGTATGGATGACCTGGATCACCTCACCTGCCGCATCTCTGATCGGCGAGACGGAGATCTCGACAAAGGATTGTCTGCCGTTCCTGTCAACATGGATATGTTCGGCGCTGGCATGATTGCCGGTCTGCAGGAGTTCCAGCAGGGGACAGATATCATGCACGCCGTCGCAGGGCGTGGCCCGGTGATGGGTCACAGCAAAACAGGTTTTGCCGATGACCTGATTTTCCGTCAGGCCGGTTTCCTGCAGGAAGACCTTGTTGGCGCTGACAATGGTATAGTCTCTGACGTCAATGATGACGATGGCCTCATTGATGCCGTCGAGGATGATGCGGGGCAACTCGTTGAGCCGTTTGATTTCATCGCGGAAATTTTTCTTTTCAACGATGCTGTCCAGCTTGGCGATGACCTCCGTCATGTTGAAAGGCTTCTGAAAAAAGGCCTCGGCTCCCTGGTGGAGGGCGTCCAGGGCGGTGTCCAGGGTCGGATCGCCGGTGATGACGATGCAGAGCAGCTCCGGCTGAATTTTTTTGAAATCCCGGATCAGCTCGGTCCCCCAGGTGTCGGGCAGATTGATGTCGATAAAGGCGATATCTGGCCTTTCGGCGGCCATTATTGTGAGGGCTTCGGCGCCGTTTGCCGCCAGGGAGATCCGGTAGCCGAGATGGCTGAGCATGTTGCGCGCCATGACACGCATATCTTCATCGTCATCGACGAACAAAATGTGAAGCGTCTTCGGCGTGGGATAGGTGCGTTCAGGAGTCATCGGTAAAGCTTCTGTTCATGGTGGTTCGGACAGAGTTTTTTTGAGTGCTCTCGAAAACTGCAAAGTAACTGGGAGACCGTCCTTGTCAGTCGGGTTAGAAGTCCTGGAAATCCTCATCGTCAAAGGGAATGACCTCGGCCGGCGATTTGCCCTTGCCGATTTTTTTGCCGGACGTGGTTGCCGCCTGCGCCAAACCTGATTGTCCTGCCGCCGAGGCGGCAGGCAGGTGTTTGATGTTTTTGGATGGATCCTGACCTGACCTGCGCGCTGCGGGTACAGGTCCGTTGCTGGCCTGGTCGGTGACCGCGCTTTTTTGGCCGCCGCTTACCATCCGTTCCAGATCACCGACCACATCGTTCAGGGCTGCTGCCTGGGAGGAGAGTTCGGTGGCGGCCGAGGCCGCCTCTTCCGCCACCCCGGCATTGGTCTGGGTGACCTTGTCGATTTCGTTGACCGCTCTGTTGACCTGCTCGATCCCCTGGGCCTGTTCGTTGGAGGCGGTGGCGATCTCGCTGATCAGGTTGCTGACCTTTTCCGTCGCCCTGGCGGCGCTGGCAAAGGCGTCGCTCGTTTCGTGCAGCAGGGTTTCTCCGCTGCTCACCTTGCTCACCGTGGTCTCGATCAGGCGGGAGGTGTCCTTGGCGGACTGGGCCGCGCGCATGGCCAGGTTGCGCACCTCGCCCGCCACCACGGCAAAACCGGCTCCTGCCTCGCCGGCCCGGGCCGCCTCCACTGCGGCGTTCAAGGCAAGGAGATTGGTCTGAAAGGCGATCTCGTCAATGGTCTTGACGATTTTCTGGGTTTCGGCGCTGGCCGCAGAGATTGCGGCCATGGAATCGGTCAGCTTGTGCATGGAGTTGTCGGCGGTTGTGATGGCGGCCCTGGTTTCCTGCATGAGGGCGTCCGCCTGCCGGGTGTTGTCGGCATTCTGCCGGGTCAGCGAGGCCATTTCCTCAAGCGACGACGATGTTTCCTCCAGAGTGGCCGCCTGTTCCGCCGTTCCTTCGGCCAGACCGTGGCTGGCGCCGGCGATCTGTTCGGCCGCCGCGTCCACCTCGGCGGCGCTGGCAGTGAGCTGCCGTACTATCCCGGACAGCAGGCCGATCAGGCCACGGGAGGTAAAAAAGGCTATGATGGTTCCGGTCAGCAGGATGATCGCCCCGAGGATGATGCCCTGTACCCGTATTTTTTGGGCGGCGGCCAGCAGGGCCTTGTCGGTCATGATGTTTTTGCGGGTCTCCGCGTGCACCTTGTGGATAATGTCCTGTACCTTATGCAGGGCGGGAACGGTCTGGAAGGCAAAGATGGCGCTCGCCTCCTCCATGCCGTGCAGGGCGTGCTCGGCCTCGCTGCGCAGTTCGTGGAGGCGGGCGATGGTGGTGTTGAGATTGGGCAGGGTCTCCTGTTGGAAGATCAGGGCCGCGGTGTCGGTGTCGCCGGCGGCCAGGGCTTCCTTGATGCGGACCGCGGATTCATGCATGGCAATATGGGAGGCGGCAATGGCGTCCCATGCCTTTCTGAAGGCCTCGCTGCCGTTGGCGTAGGCGTTTTTCCCCTGCTCGGAAGCAAAAAACTTGCCCAGTTTGCAGAGGGTGGGATCGGTCTGCACGTCTTCCAGGGTGGCGGCACCGGTGATAATGCCGGCGCTGATGCGGTTCGCCCAGGCATGATGGGATGACTCGACGTCGATGATCCGCACCGGCAGGGTGACATCGGCGCGGCGGAAGACCTTTTTGATCTGAATGGCTGACTCATGCAGCAGGTAATGGGGTTTTTCCATCTCCTTCAGCAGGGGGGCGAGGGAGGGGATCAGCCGTTCCGCCTCTTTGCGTTCCGGGCCGTACAGCCATTGGCCGAGGCCGCATTGGTGGTCATCGGTTTCCACCTCCAGGCTGGTGGTTTCCGTGTTGTTGAGCAGATCACTGACCTTGGCCACCCAGTTGAGATGGTCCACCTCCTTCTGGCTGATTGTTCCGGTCAGAGAATTGCCATTAATGACCTTGTCTGCGTCCCGCACCAGCCGGCCGATGCTGAAATAGTTGAGGGCAGCGAAGAGGAGGAGCAGCAGCAGCAGAACGGCGTAGCCGATGGCGATTTTTGTGCCGATGGTCAGTTCTTTCCATG
>CAZUZJ010000071.1:0-10048 GCA_964624225.1 uncultured Desulfobulbia bacterium
TAGCGGACATGGACGTCATCGAGGCGGAGATAGGAGCTACCCTCATACCCCCTGGCCAGATCACGGATGGTGCGGCAGACGAGAATGGAGAGATAGTCCGTAATGCGGGCCTCCCGCTTCATCTCCAGAAGAATTTCCTCGTACAGGGGCCGGATGATCTCCTCCGGCCTCTCCATCTCGATGCAGAGCAGCCGGATTGCGGTGCTGTGCTGCTTGCGTTCGGCATCGTTCACGTAGAGGGGGATCTCCGCCTGGGCCATGAATTCATTCTCCTGCCGTAGCTCATGCACCTGAACAAACAATGATGCACTGAAAAAAGTCTTTTTCTTGCCACTGGACGCACAAAGAAAACAGACACAATATCAGAAAGTACAGGAAGTTATCTTTGTGCGCTTCGTGGTCTCTGTGGTTGATTTTCAGTTTGCAAAACGCCATCACCAGTCACCTCGCCAACAATCTTCAGGTCAGCGAAAGCAGCACCGGCAACAGCAGCTCGGCGTCGATAAAAGGCGCGCTCCGCTCGCTGACCATCCGGCAGTCGATCACACCGATACCTCTTTTTTCGAGATAGCCGCTGTCCAGCCCGCCGGGATATTGGCCCTTTTCCCTGTCCACCAGCACCAGATCAACGATGTCGGTGGGGGCAATGCCGGCCCGGTCCCGGCTGCCATATTCCACCAGTTTCCGCACCTGAGCGGTCACGTCGAGGCCGCAACATTCCGGATCATGGCCGGTATTGGGGATAAAGACCTTCGGCACCTGTCGTCCGGCGATGGCCGAACCGACACCACGGGGCAAAAGATTGGCGAGGATGCTGGAATAAAAACTGCCCATGGGGTAACAGATCAGATCCGCCGCGCTGATCAGGTTTCGCATCTTCTCCCGGATCGGCACATCAACCTCTTGTCCTGCCTCGGGATCGCCGCTCAGATAGATCCGTTCGATCCGTTGCAGCAAAGGGGGGTATTCCTTGCCGGTTATCCTGTGCTGGCCGATGACGGTGCTGCCGTCGGCCAGTTCCGCAGCCAGATGGAGGTAGCGGTTGACAATGGGTCGGACAATCCCTCTGGCCTGGACCAGTCGGGAAAAAATATAGATGACCGGATCGGGATGCCGCCGGTTTTCCAGATAGCCGGCAGTCAGAATCAGGTTCCCGACACTGGCGCCGCGTAGATCAAAATAGGCGGGCATGCGCTGCTGAAAGGAGAAAAGATGATTGCGGATGATGCGACGGGTGGGGTGATGAATTTGTTTTACCAGTGGATGGACTCCCTGCACCATCTCGCGAAATTCTGCCGCCAGGACCGCCTCATCGGCCTCCTTGGCAAAACGGTAGGCAAAGAGCTCGTAAATCTCCGGATTGCCGAGCAGGGTCTGGTCGGCAAGGTCCATGAGACGCGCCCGCAGATCGCCGATTGACAACATCTGAAAGGCACGGCGCAGCACCGCCGAACTGCCGCCCGAATCAAAGGCGGTAATGATGTGGATGGAGTTGTGGGTATAGTTTTTCAACAGCCGGCTCAGGCCGCGCAGCGCGCTGCCACCGCTGAAAAAGAGGAGGCGCGGGCCGAGCTCCGGTGCCTTCGCGTAGCGAGCGAGCTTGACTCGATCCGGGATAACGATACGGCGTTGCACAATCAGGGAAATTTCCTGTTCCACCGAATTTTCCATGCCCATCACCTCGACAGGGTCCGGCAACCAGTGCGGCACCATCATTGCTGCACTCGCAAAAAGTCAATTTCGGGGATGACTAAGCAAAAAGTCGTCATCATCATTGCCCGAAAAATTCCAGACAGGCGGCGGTTGCGGCGGCAAAGTCCACCCCGCCGCTGACTTCAAGCACCGTAATGTCGGAGAGCATGGCCAGGTAATTCGCCGGTGAATGATCGAGCACCCCCTCTGCCTCCTCCGGCAGAAAAAAAAGACCGGTGGACTTCATGAAGGCGGGCAGCAGATCCTGCCGGGCGGCGAGATCAACCCGTTGCACCACGGCTTTTCCTTTGTCCCGCCGCCAGTTAAGGATCACCAGGCCCCGCATCGGGGCGGAGAGGGCAAAACGGTCAGCGCCGAAGGCCTCACTGATGAAGACGTCGTATTTGTGTTCGAGCTCCCACAGCTCCTCAGCCGGCAGAGCGGCGAAACGCCTCCTTTCATGGAGCGGGATGACCCGTTGCAGATCCTCGTTATGCAGGGCGGTGCCGGGATTGATCCGCGGCAGCTTCGCCACCCCGAACATGGTGGTCTGGTCCGCCTCCTTTTTCACCAGCAATCGGTCATTGCTGACAAAATGCGCGCCGCTGCTCATCAGATGCAGGGCCAGGGTCGATTTCCCCATCCCGGAAAAGCCGGCAAAGGCAAGCCCCTGTCCGGCCACCGTGACCCCGGCGGCATGGCCGAGCAGGTAGCCCTGATGCAGCTTCCAGGCGATAAAACGGCTGTTGATGAAATTGACGATCTGATTGGGATTGGCGCAGCAGGGCCCCACCGCCAGATGATCCTCGCCGCCGAAGAGAAAGACCATGCCGGTCAGCCGTTTGCGGACCACCCGGCCGTCCGCGAGATCAAGATACTCCTCCTTGATCCTGGTCTTGCCCGGATCAGGCTCCTTGATGGCGAATGTTTCGCGGAAATGCGGTTCCGGCGCCTCATGGACCGTGATCCTGATCATCGCCTTTTCCTCGTCCAGGACAACAAAGGGGCGGAAATAATGTTCGAGATCAGCGATGAGCTTTGCCGCATTACAGCGCACCTCGATGGAGCATCCGGCAAAAAGCAGTCGGATAACATGGCCGGTTGGGTAGCGATGCCGGAGCTCGCGGACCATCTCCTGACGGCTCAGGGGCGAGTGCTTCATTTCTCCACCCTCCGCCGGACATATTCGACATAGAGCCTGGCCGCATCGATATTGCGCGCCTCGAGAATACCCCGGAAGCCGCCAAAGGCGGAGACCTCGAAAACCATCGGCCCGTCGCTGGTCTCCACCACGTCAACACAGGTGAAGTCGAGCCCGAACGGCGCCTGGGCCCGATGGGCCAGCTCGATGATCTCCGGCTCCGGATCAACGGCCTTATATCTGCCGCCGGAGGCGGTGGTGGTATTCCAGGCATCATCCTGCTGGCAGCGGGCATAGGTCGTCATGTACTCGCCGCCGAGAAAGACGACGCCGAGATCCCGACCGTTGAGATCAATTTTCTTCTGGATGTACATGATCTTGTTTTTCGCCTTGTACTCCTCGATAATGGCCCTGGCGTTGTCCTCGGCCCGCAGGACAAACATACCGCGCGCCTTGGAGGTGTAGAGCGGCTTGAACACGGCCTCGCCATATTCCCGCACCGCCCGCAGGCCGCTGTCGACATTTTCCGTGATGGTCAGGGGCGGCATGGGAATGTTGTTGACCTGCAGGGTAATGGTGCAGGACAGCCGGTCGAGCACCCGCATGATCCGCAGGGGATCGGAAAAGATCGGCATGCCGCGGTCGGCGAGAAAGCGCAGGATCTCCAGCCGGTCCATCAGGTCCGGCGAGTAGCGGGAACCGATTTTCTTGATGATGAGGGCGTCCAGGGCATTAAGCTCCAGACCGTTGCTCGTCACCCGGCCGCTGGGCAGATCGAGACAGATGCGATCCGGTTCAATGAGAATTTTTTCCCCGGTCATCCGGCCCACCGTATCGGCCAGCAGCTCAGACGACCAGCCGTTTTTTATTCCAATTACTCCTATTCTCGGCATGCGCTTGTCCTTCTTCATTTATTGATGGTCTCGCAAAAACAGAAAATCAACCACAGAGATCACAGAGCACCAAGAGGGAACTGGTTGTAATTTAAAAAATTTTCTCTGCGCTCTCTGGGCGCTCTGTGGTAAAAAAAAGACCTTTTACGATTTTATCCTTATTATGCGGTTTTGCTGATCCGCACCCGACGCCTGTCGTGAGAACATAAGGCCGGGCCGGACCGTCTCTTTCGTGCCAGGCATCAGTAATACATGATGGCAGTGGGCAACCGGAAACGCGTCCAGTCGGTGCCCTCGTGGGCCAGCACCTTTTCCAGCAGAAAATGGGCGCGCAGAAACATCTCACGGGCGAATTTGGTATTGAGTTCAAAACGGGTCGAGGTGTAGAAGGAGCGGGCCAGGGCGAGGGCCATCCGCGCCTCGAAGGTGGCATCTTCTTTTTCCCGGGCAAACTCTTCCGCCATTTCATACATCTTTTTGATCGTCCAGTTGAGCCGGTCACGCAGCTGCACCTTGAAGGCGGGCTGGCGAAAATTCGAGATGATAAAGACCGAGACATCCTGGACATAGTCGGCATAACGGGAGCGGTGCAGATCGATAAAATGAATGCGCTCCTTGATTGAGTTATAGAAGATGTTGTTGACGTTGAAATCACCATGGATAAAGACGGTGAAGGGCGCCGCCAGCTCCTCCTCGATGAGCAGACACTTATCGAGGATCTGCTCAGTGGCATCGATCCGTCGCTGACCGATGTTCTGCTCCACCCGATAGAACTCGGGATGGACCTGCAGGACGCTCTCCAGCCGGCTCAAAATCTGCTCGACATAGTCGATCTTGCGAGCCCCCGGCCGCAGGGTGTGATTCCAGACCTCCCGCACCGTGGTCAGCAGCCGGATACAGGCGGCGCTCAACTCCTCGCGGTCGGAGGAGAGAATGATCTCCTCGTAGGTGCAGCAAGGAATGTATTCGAGCAGCAGGGAGGAGGTGTCGCCGGATTCCTGATAGCTGAAAATCTTCGGCACCAGACCGGGAAAAATCTCCGTCCAGATCTCGATATTTTTCTTTTCGGCCCGGATCTTGTCACGGTTGCCTTCCTTGAAGATGCTACTGGTGGACTGGGGCAGAAAATGCTCGCCCTGCTCGTGCTGGAGCTTGCGGATCCGGCAGCCTGATCGGCTGCCGAGAATGGAGGAAAAATCAACCTCGGACAGGGTGCCGCGATAGCCGCTCAGAGTCAGTGACTCCTCCAGGGCCTGAAACTGATCGATCTTGATCTTTTCCCCGAGGATGGCGAGCAGCAGGGCCTCGCCGATATTGAGCAGGGAATCGCCGATTCGCTCAAGATAGCGAAAAATGAAAAGCACGGTGACCAGATCGCCGATATGCCTGCCCTCCCGCATCTCCTCCATGATCTTGACGAAATTTTCCTTGTAATAGGCGTCGATCTGATGTTCGGAGCGGCAGATCTGCAGGGAGGCGGCCAGATCGCTCTTCTTGAAGGCCGGAATGATTTTCGGCAAAAACTTTTGGATCTCGCTGATGATAATCCGGTAATTGAAGTTCTGGACAAAGGCGACATCGCTGAGATAGCCGACCTGACGGGCAATGTTGACGCAGAAATCGGCGATGCGTTCCAGATTAACGGTGATAATATGGACCGCATGAATGGAATCTGTTTCTTTCTTGCTGAGCGGGCTGCCGGCGGTCAGGATATCAAAGCACCACTTCTCGATGATGGTTTTCAGGTTATCGATATAATCATCCTTGCAGATGATTTTCTGCAGATCCTCCTTGTCCCCGGCGGCAAGAAAATCGCTGATGGCATCAACCTGTTTGTCAACCGCCAGCACCAGAAAGTTGAAATTTTCCTCCAGCCCGCGACACAGCATATCCCCCCCGACCTCAGTTCGAAATGGTCATGGGGGTTGCGGAATCACACTTTTTATCCTTGCTTTCCACCCATGATATCTTGATGTTGAGTTTATTCATCCCGTCTTTTTTTTTGGCCCGCACCGTGAATTTCATCAGATCGTCAAGTCGCATGGAAATCTCGTCGCCATTCGACTTGAGGGTAATCGTCCCCTTTTCAATGGAATCGACAAGCGATTCCAGGTAGGTGCGGATTGTTCCGGCATCCTGCAATGATTCGTAATTAAATTTCTGATTCGACATGGTTCCTCTCTCCTGTAGCCTGTCATGATTTCTTGTCAATTCAGCCATTCAGACGTGCCGTGTACTCATCTATGATGTTGCCTCTGTCCATCTGGGCGACGATCAGTTTTTTCCGGATGGCCAGATCGTCCCAGACCGGCTGGACTCCGATCTCCCGGGCCGTCTTCTGTTCATCCTGTTCGTCCGCCGGTTTGACCTTTTCCCCCATGTGGGTGTCGTCGCCGGTGAAAACAAGGAGCCGCCGGGCAGACGGGCCAAGATGCCTGTTGCGGTTGATCACCGTGGTGATGAGAAAATCGGTGAACTCCCGGGACTGCGGGTTCCACACCTCGTAGCCGTCAACATCGTATTCGGCCAGGAGAATCGGCCAGAACTGTTCAGGATGAGGGATGACGATGCCGCCGCCGAGCGACCGCGCCTCCTCGATGATCTCCGAGGTGCGGTAAAAAAAGGCCGGGGAAAAATCCTTTTTCACCTCCTGTTTCACCGCCCGGAGAAAGGTCTGGGCCCGATTGATAAAGGTGTTGCCGTACTCCTCCCGCAGGGTATTGAAAAAATCACGCAACAGCTTGTTCTTGACATTGTCCTGGGGAATGGCGTCGAGATTTTCCTCAAGCAGGGTGTTGACCTTGGCCGTGTGGATGCGAACGAATTCGATCAGCTGCTCGTCGGCGCCGGTTTCGGCCGCCGCCTTCTCCAGCCGCTCCGCGATCGGCCGAATGATGGTGTGAATAAAATCAAAAAGCTGGGAGGCCCGGTATTTGCGGGTATGTTCAAGGGCGGCCCGCAACACAGAGGCATTGGTCAGGGCAGCGGTACGGAAATGGAGCAGCAACTGCACCTTACGGTTGAAACCGCGGGAATAGCAGTCCACCTCGACCCCGCTGTAAGCTCCGTAACTCATCAGCACATTGTGCTGGGTGGGAATGATCAGCGATTTTTTCCTGTTGGGAAAGGTGGCGCTGATCCGCTGTTCGATGAGTTCCATCGGCACATATTCCGGATGCCAGTGGACGGCCAGCACCTCCTGCTGCCGCGGCAGGATGAGGGCCGGCGTCGTTACCAGATCAATCTGCTCACCGGTCAGCTCAATGGAAACGACGTGAAAAAATCGTTCCCGGTCCTTTTCCGTCACCTCTTCGGTCAGGCCGTCCCAGACCGGGTCGGCCTCATTTTTCGGCGATTTTTTTTTCACGAGTTTCATGGGCATCTGCTCGTCGTTTCATTTGTAGCGGGCATGACACTCCTTCTTCATCCCGCGCAGGACGGCATACTGGGCGTTGACCGCCGCATAATCACCGGTGGCATAGAGCCGGCCAAACTCCTCGCTGGCCGCGCTGTAAGCCGGATAACAGTCGTCACCATAACCTGGATAGCCAACCATCAGCATCGAATCGGCGAGGAAGTTCTCCACCATGGCGGGTTCGGGCAATCTGCCCCCCGCCAGCAGTGCGCCCATGGCCTTGAAGTTGCGGTCCATCCGTTTTTTGAAGGAGGTGTACTTGCTCTGTTCAGCCCCTGCCGGGTCTGCATCAGGGCCATCATCCGCCCCGTGCTTGATCTTGATCTTGAACTGAATAGAATCCCCCCGCCTTTTGAGGCCGATCTTCAATTTCTGGAATTCATCCAGACTGATATCGAGATCCTGCAAGGGCTCGCCGGTATTGCGCTCGATGGCGTCTGCCATCCTGCGCAGGAAAGCGGCGGCCTCTATGACGGAAAACATTCTTTCCATTTTGTGTGCCCGTCCGGTCATATTTACTCCATGGCAATTCTGATTGTAAGAAAAACGCACCATTCCGCTGTGCAAAGACTTTCTACTACCATACACCAAAAATACCGCGGCAATTGTTAGAATCAGGTTAATTTTCCATTAGCGTTTCATCCCGCCAGGTTGGCCCGGAATTCGATCCACACTGACAAAAAATTAACACAATCCTCACCAGATCCCGACACAGAAAAGATAGAGTGACCATGCACCCACACGGAGGAATCAGCATGGACCACGCCATCTTCGCCCGCCAGAAGAACAATTTCCCCCCGGCACCGACCCTCGATGACTGCCTTGCCCTGCTGGCAATCGACCCCGCTGATGTCAGAGAGCTGCCCTTCATTCGGGGTGATGTCACCGCTGGCACGGAAAATGAGCTGCAGGTGGCGGTGGCAGGGAACAGAAACGAGGTCGACCTGCCGCTCACCATCGAGGCCTCAAGCTACTACGCCAATATCTTCCGCCGGGCCAAATCCGGGGACATGTCGTGGCAGACCGGCCGCAACCTTGATCGGTATCTCACTGAGAACAGGGACAATATCTGGGAAAATTCCTGGGTGCGTTTTCCCTATCACCGGCTGAACGACACGGCGCGCGCCATCCTGCGTGACGACCTGCGGGCCGACAAAAGCACGACAAACGGCGGTCTGCGCAATGACAGCTCGCAATTTTTCTTCCATGCCAAGGGGGAGCCATGGCTGCGAATACCGGTGAGCTACCTGCTCAAACTCGCCCTGGCCGATCTGCTCGGTGAAAGCGTTGCCCTGGGCGAAGGCCTGCTGGCCGCCGGGCGCCGCCTCATGGATCATTTTCTCAACGACAACACCTCGCCGGAGACAACCTCCTTTTACGTCGTTGCCGGCAGAAACAGCGCAACCATCGGCAACGGCGTTGCCCGGGAAACGGCGAAACGCTACCTGTTCAGCCAGCTGCTGCTTTCCTACGCCAACCGGAAATTCGGCATCGAAGAGCACGGCCAGCAGGCCGTGCTCTTCTTCTCCCCCCATCCGCCCATCCGTCAGCGCCAGCTCAACGCCGCCATCTCCGACTCCTTCTACCGTGAACTGTTCATGAGCCCCTGCCTGTCCGGCTGGGACAACGGCGAGGAAAAACATCGGTACATGGCGCTCTGCCATCAGGTGCTGAGCCGCAGCCAGATGAACGCGGTGATGAAGTTACGCGAGGCCGGCATCGTCACCACCAATCTCGTTGTTCTGCCTCATACCTCCAACATCAGCCTGGCCAACAACGGCACCCATATCAGCCTGGGCAGCAGAAAACTGACCGGCCTCATCCAGGATCCGGGATCCGGTTTTACCGGGGCCCATGAAAAATATCTCGGCGATCTGGGAGCCAAGATCATGGAGCACTTTCTGCCGCTCTTTGTCGGCACTTACTCCGCCGCCCCCTATCGCCTGGCCTTCGAGGATTTCCACCCGGAAACGGCGCTCGGCTTTCTGCCCCACCAGCTCGATTACACCCATTTGCGCATGTTCTGGCGACGCTGGAAGAAAAAGGCACGCAACCGCCTCTGCGGTCATGCCCTCACCCCCTTCGGTCCTTTGGGTGTCGATACCCTGCTGCGTCGAATTTTTCGCCTGCACGGCGATTTTCTGCCGGATTTTCGTCTGATGGATTATCCGGTGTCCCTGCTTTCCACCCAGACCAACTGCTGCCAGAACGGCCTGCTCGGCAACGATGAGCGGCTCAAGGAGGACCTCGACTCTCTTGGGGTTTTCGACAAACGGATGGCTCTTTATCAGCTCATCCGGCTGCGCCAGCATCGGGTCATGGGCTTCACCGGCTTTGAGGCGCGCTTCTACTCGCTCTTTTCGGGCTTTGCCGACGATCTCGGCCGGGCCGCGGATCTGCAGATGCTGCTCACCGCCCTGACCTACAAACTCATTGTCCGTGACCGCCTCGACCACAATCGCATCCCCGGCATTCCCTTTGTTGAAAGCGAACGACGTCAGATCCTCTTTGCCGCCGCCGTCGGGCTGCCAACCTTCTTCGTCCGTCGTGATACGGGCAACGACCTTCTTCTTCGCATCCTCCGCCTGACCGAAAACGTGCGACCCAGCCGCCGCTATCCCGGTTATTTTCGGGTTTCTAGCCGGGAATACCTGCTCGCTCTGCTGCGTTTCATCCGAGCCGAGGGAGCGGATCTGATCGATCTGCTGGCCATGCAGGAAACCATTGCCGATCTCGACAACCGGCTGCGCCATCCCGACCAGGGGGTCTGCGGTCGGTTGGTGCGGGCCATCACCGGCTCCGCCTCGCCGGCGCGGGAGGCCCCCTTCACCATGACCGCCCATGACTTCAACGTCGCGGCGGAAGGCTATTACCGCAGGGATCTGCGTCTGGTCCAGATAAAAGAGG
>CAZUZJ010000072.1:0-10026 GCA_964624225.1 uncultured Desulfobulbia bacterium
GGCTCCTCGAAGTCGTCGATATCGCCGGCCTGGTGCGGGGAGGCCACCGGGGCGAGGGTCTCGGCAACCAGTTCCTCGGCCACATCCGCCAGGTGGATGCCATCGCCCATGTGGTGCGCTGCTTCGAGGACAGCAATATCGTCCATGTCGATGGCGCCATCGATCCCCTGCGCGACCGCGAGGTGATCAACATGGAACTCATCCTGGCCGACCTGGAAACGGTCAGCCGGCGGCTGGACAAGACCCGCTCCCAGGCAAAATCCGGCGACAAGTCCTACAAGGCTCAGGTTCTCATCCTGGAAAGGCTGCTGGAGTTGCTGGACAGCGGCAAACCGGCGCGCCTGCTCGACACCGACGACACCGGCGCCGCCCTGCTCAGGGAACTCTGCCTGCTCACCGCCAAGCCGGTGCTCTATGTCGCCAATGTGGCGGAGGCGGACATCGCCAGTGGTAACCAGTGGGTGCGGCAACTGGAAGAGGCGGCGGCAGCGGAGGGGTCGCTCGTCGTCCTCATCTCCGGAGCCATCGAGGAGGAGCTTTCCAACCTGCCGGCCGAGGAACGCCGGGAGTTTCTGGCTGATCTGGGGCTCAGCGAATCGGGCCTCAACCGGCTGATCCGCGCCGGCTACGAGCTGCTCGGTCTGATCAACTACTTCACCGTCGGCGAAAAGGAGACCAGGGCGTGGACCATCCGCAAGGGCACCAACGCCCAGAAGGCGGCCGGCGTCATTCACAGCGACTTTGAAAAAGGCTTCATCCGGGCGGAGATCATCTCCTACCAGGACTACATCGCCTGCGGCAGCGAGACAACGGCCAAGGAAAAAGGCTTGTGGCGCCTGGAAGGGAAAGAGTACATTGTCCAGGACGGCGACTGCATCAATTTCCGCTTCAATGTCTAGGCTGGCAACAACAGAAAAAAAAATTTCACCACAGAGCGCAGCGAGCGCGCAGCGACAGCAAAAAGGCTCCGTGCTCGCCGTGGTGAAAAAATGGAGCATACATCCATGCTGAAAACCAATATCAGCCAACTGGTCTGCCAGTCGGTGATCGGCGAGATCACCTCGCCGCTCGGCGGGGTCAACCCCTACCGCATCAATCCGGACGGCCATTCCGACATCTATCCCGGGGTGGGCGGCATCACTTACAATGTCCGCATCGGCGATCCGGCCTGCGGTCTCTTTGCCGACCATGTGGAACCGGGGGTCTCCATCTCCAACTTCACCCAGGTGCAAGGCCAGCCCGGCCCCAACCGGGCGCTCAATCTCTTTTCCTGCGTCGGCAATGTGGCGAAGATCGTCTCCGGCCAGGCCCAGGGCAAGACCGGCCGGGTGACGGGCAAACACGGCGGCATCGACCATGTGCTGGTTGACTTTGCCCCAGAGGTGCTCGACGAGCTGGTCATCGGCGACAAGATCCAGATCAGGGCCTTCGGCTGCGGCCTGTCGCTTGCCGATTTCCCGTCCATCAAAATCATGAACATCGACCCGGCCCTGCTTGCGGTCATGGGCCTGAAAAAACTGGCGAAAGGCCGACTGCAGGTGCCGGTGACCCATGTGGTGCCGGCCCGGATCATGGGCTCCGGCCTCGGCCACTCCCACAGCCACGCCGGTGATTACGACATCCAGCTCTTCGACAAACCGACGGTGGAGGAGTTCGGCCTTGCCGACCTCAGACTGGGGGATATCGTTGCCATCCAGGACGCCGACGCCACCTATGGCCGCATCTACAAGACCGGGGCCATGGTCATCGCCGTCATCGTTCATTCCGACTGCGTGCTGGCCGGACACGGCCCCGGCGCCATGGTGGCCATGGCGTCCAGGGATGGCTTGATCGTTCCGAAAATTTCCGCCAGGGCAAACCTGGTCCACTACTTTGAAAAACTTGCGAGTTGACAAGCAATGACCGACAGACAACGACTCAAAACAATCATTCTGGCAAAATCCTTCCGCAAGGGAAAATTCACCCTCACCTCGGGCCGGGAATCCGACTTTTATTTTGACGGCAAGCAGACCACCCTGTCGGCGGAAGGGGCCTATCTGTGCGGCAAGCTGATTTTCGAGCT
Organism: uncultured Desulfobulbia bacterium; assembly: GCA_964624225.1. Classification (GTDB taxonomy): domain Bacteria; phylum Desulfobacterota; class Desulfobulbia; order Desulfobulbales; family SURF-16; genus DB1. The sequence goes on from CAZUZJ010000072.1 coordinate 2,063, forward strand.
GATCCGCAGACATCCGCAAAAAATCGGGGCGGTGGGCGGCATGACGCTCGGCGCCGATCCGCTGGTGACCGCCACCTCGGTTGTCAGCTTCCTGGAAAACGAGCCGATTCCCGCCTTCATCGTCCGCAAGGAGCCGAAGGGCCATGGCACCAACCAGTATATCGAGGGGATCAGCAACATGCCGGCCGGCTGCCTGGTCACCCTGCTGGAAGACGTGGTGACCACCGGCGGCACCCTGCTCAAGGTCATCGACCGGGTGCAGGCCCAGGGCTTTACGGTGGCGCAGATCGTCACCGTGGTCGATCGTCAGGAAGGGGGGGCCGAGATACTGGCGGCAAAGGGATTCCGGCTGGAAGCGCTCTTTTCCCGCGATGAACTGATGGCCGGGTGACAGCCATGCAATGCCGCAAATGCAAGGGAGAACTGGTGGTCAAGCGCTCCTGCCGCCGGGTGCGACTGCAGTGCAGCAAATGCCGGCAGGAGTACCAGATCCACGAGGTGGCCTCGGAACTCGACGACAAGACATCGGCCATCCTCGAACAGTACACCGCCATTATTTACGATTGAGGATTGGGGATTGGGGAATGCGGATTGAAAAAAACTTCGATCCCAAATCCGCAATCCGAAATCCCCAATCCGAAATCGCTTTCACCAGTCGAGCCGGAAGGTGTTGTCGAGGGCGCTGACCTTGCCGAGGGTGACGCTGATTGTATCGCCAGGGCTGACCCGCTGGCCCTGGTTGATGGGGAGATCACCTTCGAGGAGGATGTCGGTGAGCAACACCTGGACCCGTCGGGGCTGGATCTCGAGCACGAGGGCGTCAAGGCGGTTGCCCACCCCGACCTCGGTGGCGAGATACTTGAGCAGCCAGTAACGATGCCGCAGTTGCCGCACCTGGTTGACCTTGGCCTGGGCGGCCATGATCGCCGCCGCCAGATCCCGGCAGTCGGCCAGGGAAAAGAGCGGTCCCTTGCCGGCCAGGACGTGGGTGAGCTGCTGTTGCACGCCAAGATCGAGCATGCGGCGGATCGGCGAGGTGACGGTGGTGTACTGGGTGGCGCCCACCCCGCTGTGCGGCTTGGGATCGGTGGAGAGCAGGCCGCGGGAAAGGTAGCGACGCTGCCGGAAATTGACAAAGAGATCCTTCTGCACGCCGGCGCCGAGGCGCTGGCGGGGCGGCTCCTGGCTGCGGTAGAGGGCCGGGATCTGCCGGTCGGCGAGATAAGCGGCGGCCAGCATGTTGGCCAGCACCATGAATTCCGCCACCAGATTGCGGGCCGGGGAATCGACCTCCTCCAACCGCACCCGCACCCGGCCATCCGCGCCGACATGGACCACCACATCGGGAATGGGAATGATCAGGGCGCCGTTCTCCAGCCGCCGGCGCTGCAACCGCTCCGCGAGCAGGTTCAGGACAGGCAGTTCCGCGTCCCCCCCTCGCTCCAGCAACTCCTCGGCCTGACGGTAGGTGATGCGCCGCTGCACCTGCACCACGCTCCGGCACACTTTGTAGTCCCGCACCTCCCCGCTTTCCTTCAACTCAACGAGAAAACTGACCGCCGGCCGCACCCGGCCCTCGATGAGGCTGCACGCCTCTTCCGACAGGGACTTTGGCAGCATGGGGATCTGCTCGTCGGCAAAGTAGATCGACGTGCCCCGCTGCCGGGCGGTGGCAAAGAGGGCATCGTTGGGACCGACAAAGGCGCTGACATCGGCGATGTGGATGCCGACGAGATAGCCGTCATCTTTTTTTTCCAGATGGAGGGCGTCGTCAAAGTCGCGGGTGAACTCGCCGTCAATGGTGAGCAGGGGCAGATGGCGGAAATCCCGACGGTTGTCGGCCAGCAGCATCTCCGCCGCCGGCTCGCCGATCTGGCCGGCCCGACTCAGAGCCTCGCCGGAAAACTCCACCGGCACCTCCTGGCGCAGCAGATGGATGTTTTCATCCGGTCGCCAGAGCCCGGCCCGGACCAGCAGGAAATAGGGGTCATGGGGACGGCCGAGGCCGGCCTGCTTCAAGAGGTCGCGGGCCAGTTCCGCCTCAGGCACCTCGCCGCCGAACAGATAAAAATCACGGATCAGATCGAGACAGTGCTGCCGTTCGTTCCAGGGCGGCGGGGTCTCGCCGGCCATGATCATGCGCAGCATCCGCCCGCCGTTCTCCAGGATCTCCTGCTGTTGTCGCTCTTTTTCAGCCTTTTCCCGCAGCTGCTCCACCGCCTCCGGAGCGTGGGCGCAGATCATGCCGTCGCGAAATTTGAAGAAAAAATGGTCGGCGAATACCGCACGCAGCAGGGCCGCACCCTCGTCGTCACCCGCGGTACCGAAACAGAGTTCGGTGAGAAAGAGCGGGGTAAAAGTCGTCTCTTCGCCCTCCACCGCCAGTTGCCAGACCTGTTCGAGATCGATCTCCTCGGCCAGCCCGGCCCGACGCTGACCAATCTCCTGAAGCAGCCGCATCGCCTCCTCCCTGGACAGGGTATGGGGATAACGGCGTTCCGACTGGTGGAGGACACGGGCCTGGGGCAGGTTCATCTCCCGACCGTTCTGGTTGACGACCCGCAGCCGTCTGTCCTGCTCCTGGAGAACGAGAGCGCAGAAAAACCTGCCCTGCTCAACATATTCTATGATTTTTCCCTGCAATGTGCTATCACTCGGAGGATTTTGGGTTGTCGTTGATGAGTTGCCGGGGGGATTCGGGAAATTGGTTGATCAGAGCCTTGACGCGAAACGAAAGACCACGGATCGCCGCAACCAATCCCCGGTCAACTGATCACCATTTCTCACTTCACATCGGAACAGGAGAGTGTAATGGATTTACCGCAGGAAAAGCAAGTGAAATCGGGGATCGTTGCCCTGGTCGGCCCGCCCAATGTCGGCAAATCCACCCTGCTCAACGGATTACTGGGCCAGAAAATCTCCATTGTCTCGCCCAAACCGCAGACCACCCGTAATCGCATCCTCGGCATTGTCAACGGCCCGGACCACCAGATCGTCCTGCTCGACACCCCCGGCATCCATGAAGCGCGCAGCCCGCTCAATCAGGAGATGGTGCGCATTGCGGTGGAGAGTCTGGCCGAAGTCGATGTCATCGTTTTCATGATCGACACCACCTTTCCCGCTCCGGCCAGGGTCGGCAGGGCTGCCGCCCATCTCGCCGCAGCCGGCAAACCAGCGCTTCTGCTCATCAACAAGACGGATCTGGTGGCTCCGGAGGAGCTTTTGCCGATCCTGGCCGCTTACCAGGATCTCTATCCCTTTGCCGCTATGATCCCGATCTCGGCCCGGCGGGGTGACGGCACCGACATCCTGCTCGGTGAGCTGCTGCGGCTGTTACCGGAAGGACCGCGTCTCTACCCCGAGGACATTCCCACCGACGCCACCGAACGCTTTATTGCCGGGGAACTGATCCGGGAAAAAATCTTTCTCCATACCACCCAGGAGGTGCCTTACTCCTGCGCGGTGACGGTGGACAGTTTCCGGGAGGAGACCAGAAAAATTGTCATCGATGCAACGATACACGTGGAAAAAAACTCGCAGAAGGGGATCATCATCGGCAAGGGTGGCGCCATGCTGAAAAAGATCGGCCGCAGCGCCCGGCTCGACTTGCAGGAGCTCCTCGGCGTGCCCGTGACCCTGCAGCTCTGGGTCAAGGTACAGAAGGACTGGACCAGAGACGCCCGCTTTCTGCGGCAGCTCGGGCTTGGCGAGTGACGACGACCGCTCAGATCTCGCCGCGCGTCCGGTAGAGGCCGTTTTCCACCACCACCTCGTAGATCGGGCGAATCACGTCTCCGGAACGGTCAAACTCCAGTTTTCCCATCACCGTCTGGTAGGGGCGGGCCGCCAGCTGTTTTTTCAGCTCCGCCGCCGAGATGGTCTCACAGCGTCGCAGGGCATCGACCAGCACCTCGACCAGCTCATAGCCCCGGGCCGAACGGGCCGAGGCCGGTCGGCCGAACTCCTGCTGCAACCGCTCCGCAAAGGCGTGATAGCGGGGAGTGTCAATATCCTCACGGATAAAGGTGACCAGGGACATGCCTTCCACCGCCGGCCCCCCGTAATGAAACAGACCGGGCGCCTGGGCCCAGGTGGTGGCCACCAGCCGACCGGCGTAGTTTTTTTCCCTGATCCTGCGGGCGGCGATGCCGGTCATACTCACCTCGGTGAGCAAAAGAACCGCGTCAGGAGCCGACGCGAGCAAAGTGTCGGTCAATACCTGCCAGTCGATCCGGCCACGGGAATCAAAGCGGGCTTCACGGATTGTTCCGGCAAAATGGATGCGGAGCTGTTCGACGTAATCGCTGGCAAAGCCGGCATTGGCCATATCCATCAACACCGCAACCGATTCGATTCCCTCCCGCCGGAACAGGGACGCGGTCGTTTTTCCGTAAAGCATACAGTCCACCGAGGTGCGGAAAAAGAGATCATCCTTGCCGCTCAACTGGTTGGTGGCGGTATAGCCGGTCAGCAGCAGGACATTCTGCGAGGTCACCAGAGGATAGGCGATAAGGGTGTTGTCCGAAAAGCTGTGACCGATGATCGCCACCACCCCCTCGTCGATCAAGCCCTGATCCGCCCGCCGGACCCCATCGGCGCTGTTTTCGTCATCGCGCACCAGCAGTTGCAGCGGACGACCATTGATGCCGCCGCTTTCATTGCTCGCCAATACCGCCAGCATGGCGCCGTCGCGGATATGCTCCCCTGGGCTGCCGCCCCGGCCACTCAGATTGATCGACAATCCGATTTTCACCGGCTCAGGAGGTTGCCCTTCACAGGCGCCGGAGAGGGCGGCGAGCAGCAGCGCGAGGCAGATTCGCAGCTTTTTTCCGGCGCCGATGGTTGGTTTTGCTTTCATTGCACCTCCAGGCAAACGCGGGCGGCATCTCCCCGCCCTGCCCTATTTTTTCACAATGCTATCACAGCCCTTCTCACCGGCACAAACATTTTTTGACAGTGCGCCATGATGCCGTTATAGTGCGAATTTTGACCGCGTCACAGCATCCGCTCGTTCAGCCGCCCGGTCACTCATCGTCGGGATGACCGGCTTACCGGCCCCTGCGGACAAGAGCAGCAATCGCATCGCTATCCATCCTGCCCTGGGCAACAGGCCAGTAGAAAAAAAGGAAACACATCATGAGCGAAGTTCGCGTCCGTTTTCCCCCGAGCCCCACCGGTTATCTCCATATCGGCGGCGCCCGCACCGCCATCCTCAACTGGCTCTTTGCCAAAAAGCATGGCGGCAAACTGATCCTGCGCATCGAGGATACCGATGCAGAACGATCTACCAAGGAATCCATCGCGGGCATCCTGGACGGCCTCACCTGGCTTGGCATCGACTGGGACGAGGGGCCCTATTTCCAGACCGATTATACCGCCGACCACATCGCCGCGGCGGACAGAATGCTCGCCTCCGGCCATGCCTACAAATGCTTCTGCGCCAAGGAAGAACTTGACGCCAAACGGGAGGCGGCCATGGCTGCCAAACAGGAGGTGGGCTACGACGGCACCTGCCGCAATCTCACCCCGGAGGAGGTGGCGGCCAAAGAGGCGGCCGGCCTTCCCTTTACCATTCGCTTCCGGGTACCGGAACGGGACGGGGTGGTGGGCTACGACGACAGGGTGCTGGGCCGCATCGAGAAGCGTTACGCCGACATCGAGGACTTCGTCGTGGTCCGCTCCAACGGCAAGCCGCTCTATCTGCTCTGTAACGTGGTGGACGACATCCGCGACCGCATCACCCATGTTATCCGCGGCCAGGACCACCTGACCAACACCATCCGGCAGATTCTCCTCTACGAGGCCCTTGGCGCCCCCCTGCCGGTCTTCGCCCACATGCCGCTCACCCTGGATCTCAACAAGGCGAAGATCTCGAAACGGAGCCACGGCGAGATCGTCGCGGTCCAGTATTACCGGGAAAAGGGCTTTATCCCCTGGGCGCTCGTCAACTTTCTCGTCCTGCTCGGCTGGTCACCCGGCGACGACCGGGAGATCTTCACCCAGGCGGAACTGATCGAGGCCTTTTCCCTGGAACGGATCAACAAGTCGCATTCGATCTTCAATTACCGCAAGGATGATCCGAAATTCTTCACCGACCCCAAGGCGATCAGCATTAATGCTCACTATCTGCGCACCATGCCCCTGGCCGAGATCGCGCCGCTGGTGAAAAAGGAATTACAGGACGCCGCTATCTGGGACAACGCCTTTGACAACGAGCGGAAGGAGTGGTTTCTGCAAACGGTGGACATGATCCGGGACCGTTTCCATACCCTGAAGGATTTTCCCACCCTAGGCCGCGCCTATTTCGCCGACGACTACGACATCGAACCCCAGGCCCTGGAAAAGAACCTGCGCAAGACGCCACAGCTCAAAGAGTGGCTGCCCAGACTGGCCGACCGTTTCGCCGCCCTGCCCGTCTTCGACCACGACAGCGTCGAGACCGCGGCCCGGGAATTTGCCGAGGAGATCGGCGTCAAGCCGGGCATCCCGATCAACGGCGCCCGCGCCGCCATCACCGGCCTGGTCAAGGGCCCCAGCATGTTCGAGCTTTTTGTCCACCTGGGCCGGGAGACGGTGGTGAAGCGCCTGCGGGATGTGGAAAAATATTTCTGATTGGCGATTGCGGATTGCCGGCAGGGGGAATTTGCGGGCAGCAATCAATGATGATGATGGTCGCGTAAAAACAGAAAATCAACCACAGAGATCACAGAGCAAACTTCCTGTAACCCAAGTTATTTTCTCTGTGTTCGCTGTGCGCTCCGTGGTAAAGAGAGACTTTTTTACGGGTTCACCTATCCGATACTATACTACCGGCAACTTGAGAGTACATTATGCAGCCAGACACCACCAATCCGCAATCCGCAATCCGCAATCCGCAATCGAGGGATTTCATCCGCGCCATCATTGCCGAGGATATCGCCGCCAATAAGAACGACGGCCGGGTGGTGACCCGCTTTCCGCCGGAACCGAACGGTTTTCTCCACATCGGCCACGCCAAATCGATCTGCCTCAACTTCGGGGTGGCCCTGGAAAACAACGGGGTCTGCCACATGCGCTTCGACGACACCAACCCCTCGAAGGAGGAGGCGGCCTATGTCGAGGCGATCATGCGGGACGTGCGCTGGCTCGGCTTTGACTGGGGCGACAAGCTCTTTTTTGCCTCCGACTACTTCGAGCAGCTCTACGCCTACGCGGTGGCGCTGATCACAATGGGCAAGGCCTATGTTTGCAGCCTGTCCGCCGACGAGATCCGCCGCTACCGCGGGACCCTCACCGAGCCGGGTACCAACAGCCCCTACCGTGAGCGCAGCGTCGGGGAGAACCTCGATCTCTTCGCCCGCATGCGGGCCGGCGAATTCCCGGACGGCACCCATGTCCTGCGGGCGAAAATCGACATGACCTCCGGCAATATCAACATGCGCGACCCGGTCATCTACCGTATCCTCCACGCCCATCATCACCGCACCGGCGCCAGATGGTGTCTCTATCCGATGTACGACTATACCCATTGCCTGTCCGACGCCATCGAGGGCATCACCCACTCCCTCTGCACCCTGGAGTTTGAGGATCACCGCCCCCTGTACGACTGGGTGCTCGATACCCTGGCCACCCCCTGCCACCCCCAGCAGATCGAATTCGCCCGCCTCAACCTCACCTACACGGTGATGAGCAAGCGCAAACTCCTGCAACTGGTCACCGAGAAATACGTCAACGGCTGGGACGATCCGCGCATGCTGACCATCTCCGGCCTCCGGCGGCGGGGCTACACGCCGGCCGCCATCCGCAATTTCTGCGACACCATCGGCCTTGCCAAGCGGGAAAGCCGGGTGGAGATGGGGGTGCTGGAAAACGCCATCCGCGACGATCTCAACGACAATGCCCCCCGGGCCATGGCGGTGCTGCGTCCGCTCAAAGTCGTTATCACCAATTATCCGGCAGACCGGGAAGAGGAGCTGGAGATCGCC
>CAZUZJ010000073.1:0-7726 GCA_964624225.1 uncultured Desulfobulbia bacterium
GGAGGCCGCTGCTTGCGTAGGTGGCGATCTCCACCGTCGTCTCGGCAAAGGCCCGGTTGATCAGCGCGCCGGTAAAGGAACGGCTCGGATCGAGTTCCGGGATGGTTTCCGGAATGATAAGCAACTCGGCGGCGTCCTCCTTTTCCACCTGGGTGGCAAGCTGGGTGGTGGAACCATAGAGGTTCAAGATGGCGATATCGCCCCCGGCCCGCAGGGTAATCCCGGCGGTTTGCGCCAGTTCGTGCCGCCGCCAGGGCAGATTTGCAAAGAGCAGTACCCGTTTTTCCCCCGGCGCCAGGGTAAGGGGACCAAAGACGGTATGCAGCGGCACGCCGCTGGTGTCCGTGGTGGTGAGCATGACCTGCTCCACCGGCTCCTCACCGGGATTGGTCAGGGCGAAACCGGACCACATGCCGTTTTTCGGCACATAGGGGAAATAATAGGTTGCCTCTTTTTCCAGATCAAACGCCAGGGAATAAATATTGGGGGCGGAATAATCGGTTTGCGTCAGGGTCAGGGTATAGGGCGGATTATCAGCCAGAAACTGCCAGGTTTGCGAACCAGCGGCGGCAAACTGATACGAGCCGACCTCCGCGCCGGCGCCGTCGGTGAGAACGGCCTGCATCGGCAGGACGCTGCCGACAACCTTGGATGCCGTCAGTTTGACGGCATCCCCTCTAGCGCAGACAATCTCGTAGACATCCGGGTCAAGCAGGGTGAGGTTGTAAGTGCCGGGCGCCAGCTCCACCGCCACGCTGCCCGCCTCGAGAAAGTCATCCCGCGACTGGGCGAGCCGCTTCGCCTCCTGGTAGTCGAGCAACGGTGAAATGGGCTGAAAGACCCGCGGATACATCAGCCGGTCCGGATGATCGACGATGCTCTCCCCGGTCCAGGAACCGCCGGTGATCGTGCCGCGGGCATCGAGCTGCAGGGTGTAGGTATAGGTCTTCTGGATTTTTTTTGAACCGATATAGTCAGGGTGAACATTATCGGTGACATAGGTGATGGTGGCCGTCACATTTTCGGTATTGCCGACTGTTTCGCTGGTCAGATCAACCTGAAAAATCGGATAATTCCATTTTTCGATGCCCGGATCAAGATCCGCGACAAAGGCCTGGCCGCGGTCCTTGAGATGATAGAGGAGCCAGTAATGAAAAATCGTTGGGTCAGCCCCGGAACCGAGATCGACCAGATCCTTTTCATGGGCCACCGAGATCAGTCCCTTTTTGTCCCCCACCCGAAAGATAATATTGTCCTCCGATGAGGGGAGAATATCGTACTGTTCGGAAATGGCGGCCAGCGCCCAGGAATTGCAGTGGCCATACCAGTCCGGGGCGTCGGGATCATAGTAATTGAGCCGGTAAAATTCGGAGAGTTCCGCCGGATAAAAAGAATGGGTCAGCAGATCATATTTGTGCAGCGGCGCGGGAGTGCCGTAATAACCCGCGCCGGTGACCAGCCCGCCGGAGGCCAGGGGCCACCAGTAGCCGGACCAGGGGGTGTGGGTCGCGACATAGGTCTCGCCGGTGGCCGCTGCCGGCTGCATGACGCCGGAGAGCAGCAGAAAAAAAGCGGAGCAGAGGTATCGTTTTGCCATCATTGTCAAGTCACCTCAACGGACCAGTCGGGAACGGCGGAAGGGGGTGTGTTCATACAGCCACCAGGCACCGCCCGGCTCCCAGAGCTGAAGGGCGACCTCCGTGTCTTTTTCATCATAAACGGTGATGACGCGGAGCTTTGCCGCATCCCCTGCAGCACCGGCCGCCAGCCAGCCCCTGGCAACGCACTCCTCCCGGCTCGTCTCGGCAACCACCACCCGGTAACTGCGGCGAAAAACCCGGCCGCCGGCCCGCTCTTCCATAATGACGGTTTTTTCCGTCGCCTCGCCGGCCACCGGCAGGATATCGGCCGGCACCGGCATCCCCGGTTGGATGAGAAAATGATCAGCGCCCTGCTGGACCGTACTCTCCTCCCCCTGTTCCATCCGCGCGATCGTCCCGTCCCCATGCAGGGTCAGGGTGGTGGTCGGCAGCACATCATCGCCGCCGGTATGAAAACGGACGACATGGCGGTCAGCAGCCGGTTGACTGACTAAAACCCGCCAGGTCAGCAGCCGCCCACCCGCCGGGCTCGCCACCACCGTTTCAACGACGACCTCCCGGGCCGGCAGATAGGGCGCTGCCTGCACCGGCAGGACCCAGCCGCCCCCAAACAGCAGGAAAAGAGAAAAAAACAGGCAGGGAAAAAAACGATTGTTCATGGAATTGTAACCACTGAAAAAAAATCAACCACGGAGACCACGGAGACCACGGAGACCACGGAGTTCACCGAGATAACCGACTGAAATCGGTACGATGTTCACAGTGCCCTCTGTGCGCTCCGGGCTAAAAAAGAGTTCGAACGGTTCATCAAAAAGGGGGGGAAGGCATTACGCCCTCCCCCCCATCACAACACAACTTCAAACAACAAAAACTAGATCATGTCCGGCATTCATTGACCGACAACATAACCCATGGACTCACCGGTGGCCTCGCGGGCGATCATGGCAAAGCCGGATGCCGGGAAGGTGGTGGTCACAACCAGATGACAGGTGCTGTCACCCAGGGTGCCGGCGTTGCCGGACGCGGCGACAAAGGTGCCGTCACTGATCATCGCGCCAAGGGTCTTGACGTAGATGGAGTGGGCGCCTACGTTGACGGTGGCGGTGGCGGTGTCACCATCGTTTTCATACATGGTGATGGTGGCGGTGCCGGCGGTGCTGCCCTCGTTGGTGATGGCCAGACCATCCCACCAGGCGTCACCACCGGTGGCGGCCTTGGTGAAGTACGGGTAGGTCAGGGCATCGGTACCAGCCGAGGTCGGGCAGTTATCAACAAAGGTGCCGATGCAGTGGGTAACGGTGGTGACCTCGCCACACGGAGCCTTGGTCAGGGTGACCTCGACGGAGACAACGTCGCCATCCTCAACCTCGGACAGATCGTAATGGAACTGCGGCAGGTTGATGTAAATGAAGTCGTCGTTGGCCTGCAGGTTCAGGCCATGGCCAGCGGTGGTCAGCTGGACGGAACGGGCGGAACCGGCGATGGTGCAATCGGTGTCAGCAGCAACCGGGGTGGCGGTGGTGCCGTCAGCCAGGTAGTGGATGGCAGCGCCGATGGCAGCTCCATCACCGTTATCAAAGGCACAGGCCTCGGCTGCGGTGGCCGCACCCTCGGTGCCGATGGCATCGTCAGTGAAGTAGACGCCGTTGTCGCCTTCCACGCCGTTGACGAGGATCTTCACGTCAACGATGTAGTTGACCAGCTCGAAGACGCCGTTGGTCTTCTGGATGATAAGCTGGTTGTTGGCATGGTCGTCCAGGGTGGTGCAGGGATCATAGTTGGAATTAATTGCATCCGGAGCCTCGTTGTCAAAGGCGGCGCAGTTGCTGCCGGCCTGGGAGGTGGCGCCGATGCCGAGATAGCCGCAGTTGTTCTTGTCGCACTCATACTTGACATAAGCGGCGGCAGAGACAATGTGGGCGATCTGCGGGTTGGAGGGGATGAAGGTGAATTTGTCGGCAAAGGAGTCCATGTTGCCCTTGACGGTGGACTCAGACCACTCCTCAACATTGATGCAGAGGGTGTTGTCTTCGAGAGTGGCAGCGGTCTCATAGACGTTGTCGGCCGGATCGGTATCATCAACATAGATGCCGTTCTGGGCGAAGACTACGTCCTGATCGAGAAAACGGACGGTCAGGGTGTCATTGACGCCACCGGCAACGGTAATGCTGGCGGTATTGGCTGCAGGTGCACCGGCGGCGGTGTCGATACCGACAACATCAAAGGTGATACGCTGGGAACCCTCGTTGCCATAAACATGGAAAATGACACCTTCCTGGGTCTCGGCAGAGAGGTTGGCAGACATAACTACAGGAGAGTCAACACCCACAGCCGGGATGTTGGCATCCATGAAACCGATTCCAGCCGCACCACCACCGTCCTCCTGGGAGGTCAGGTTGGCATCAGCACCCGGAGCGATGACGATGTCGATGTCGCGGCAGAGGGAGACATAGTTGGTGGCATTGGTGTAGTCAACGTCGATGGTGATCTGATCGCCATCGAGAAGTGTTGTCGTGCTGTCGAACTCAAGGGAGAAACCACCGGCCTTGTCACAGGAGGAGCCGGAACCGATGGGCTCGGATGTTACCTTGACCTCGACGCGGTCTGCGGACAAGACATTGCCGGCCAGGAAAAGGGTGGTAAGCATCGCGGTTGAGGCTGCTGCTGCAAGAATTCTTTTTCTGTACATTCTGTAACTCCTTTCTTCGTGTTAGTGATTGTGAGTACTGCGTGTGCTGCGGTGTTGCCATTATAAAATTGCGCAATTTTATAACCTGCCGTCAAACAACTCTTTCTTTTCTTTTCCCCCGGTCACCTCCCTGGTCAGTTCGTGATATTTTTAGGCGGCACCGGAAAAAGACTTATCCGGCCATTTCAGTTGCAAACTCAGCTTTTAAAAAAAGGATTTCCCGGCGATATCCTTATAAATTTTATCAATTGTAGCAAAAATGGCTTGTCAGGTCAAATTCTTTTTTCGCTTCACCAACTTTGTCGGAAGCGGAAAAGCTTTTTTTTACCACAGAGCGCACAGAGGGCACAGAGAAAATATATTGATTGCCAATTAGTTATCTCCGTGATCTCTGTGTGCTCTGTGGTGAAATTTTAGCGTCGCAGGGTGGGCACGGCACCATCGGGCCCACCCGTTATGCTCACGGTTCCGTGCCGTCGAACACCATGACCAGGATCACCGCATAATGCGGGCTCGGCAGACCATCGTCACCGATCCATTCACCCGGAGCGGCAGCGCGCAGATGGAGCCCGATGCGATCATATCCCGTGTTCAGAATGCTTCTGACCTCTGCCGGGGCCATCAGCTCCCGGGTAAAGATGCGGGCAACGTGTTGCAGGCCGGCCGGCCCGGCATCCTGGGCGTCGACGGTGACGGTCATCCGGGCGACAAGGGCGACCTTGGCCGGATCGATACCCTGGGCGGCGAGTATTTCCTCAGGCAGCGCCCCATCGTTTGCAAGCACCCGCTCAGCCAGAATCCGGGCCGCCTCGGTCAAGCGGGCATCGGGGCGGAGGGCGGTCAGGGCAACGAGGAGCTCGTCGGCCAGCCCGGGATTTTCATCCAGGTACGGGGCAAGATCAATGGTTGCCCAGTCGGCATAGGCAAAGGAATTTTCCCTGGCCAGATTGACTGCCGCCAGGGCCTGGCGCTCGGCAGCGGAGAAGGCGGCCAGGGCCAGGTCACAGACAACATGATAGTAATGGTAGACAAAGAGGCCGCTTTTGATTGTGCCGGAACCGATGGCAATGCCGGCCTCCCGCAGCTCCGGGTTGAGGATCTTCAACTCATCGGCCGTTGTTGCCGCCATTTCGTCACGCAGCATGTTGGCAAAGACAAGCTCCACCGCCCGGCAGGGATCGACAAAATTACGAAAACCGAGCATGGAAAGCGACTCCTTTACCTCGGCCGCCAGGTAGCCCTGCTCAATGAGCCGGTCATACGGGAGCCGGCCATCCGGGGACTCGCTGGCATAGTAGCCGGCAAGCTTCATATCCTCCAGATGGGATGCCGCGGCGGCGGTGATCTGCTCATCATTGGTGAGCGGCGCCATGCCGCTTTGCAAAAAGGACGCCGACTCCGGCAAGCGGGCGACAAGGGTTGCCGGAGTCAGCCCATGGGCGGCAAGGGTCGTTGCCGGATGGAGCCGGGCGTCATTGATCATCTCCAGAAGCAGGGCCTCCGGTGAACAGGTCTCTTCCTCGGCGCGGGCGTCATGGCCGCTCACCAGCAGGGTGATCAGCAGAAGCAGAAGGATATGCAGTGGTTGTTTCTGGCCCATAGTGGCTTTTCCTATAAGCAAAACACACACCACGGAACCGCTGATATATTTTTTTTTCGAGCAATTCAGCCTGACACTCCTGGGCCATTTCCCAGCAAATACCAGAAATCAACGCGTTACGTTCAGGATCTCCGGTCGTTTTTTTTAGCGCGCCGCCGCGCCGCCCCGTCAGCGCCGACCAGGAGCGCCCGTTGTTCGCGGCTGGGAAAAACCAGTGCTGGTCATATTCAGCCAGCCAGCGATGCACACTACCTAACCAAAACAGAGTCCGCAGTCCGGACAGATGGAGGTCGTGGTCTGGAAGGTGAAGCCGCAGGCCGGACAGACCGCCCGTTTTTCATCGGGATTGAAGACCGTGTCGCAGTGGGACAGATCGTGGTGGCTGATGGCGGTGGTCCGGTCGATATAGGCCTGGATCACGGCAAAGGCATCGCGGGCGTCATCCCGGTGCACCTGGAGATAAAAGGAGGTGCCGCAGCAGCCCTTGCCGCAGGAGTTGCCGCCCTCGCCGCTGATCAGCACCGCGATATTCTCCCTGGCCAGTTCCCTTTCGAGGAGCTTGATTTCCTTCATGTCCGCCTTGTGAATGGCGACGATGTCATCGTTGGCCGCGATGTCGCGGCGGCGATTGTTTTTGCTGGTCAGCGTTTCCTTTTCTCTTGCCAGTATCTCCCGGCCGCTCACCAGGGGAATGGCGCATTCGGCGCAGAGGGCGATCTCCGCCCGGTATTCGTCGCGACAGCGTGGACAGTAGTTACATTCCGGATCGATCATGATGGTGACTCCATTGTGATGGGCGCTTACGAGGCGGCAATTTGGTTTTTTTCGACATCCGGCTGGGTAACCTGGCGGTTGCCCACCCCACCCTCTGCGCGGTTTTCGTAGCGGCGTACTCAGAGGATATACCGGCTCAGGTCCTCGTTGCCGGCGATGGTGGCCAGCTGTTGCCGGACATAGTCGGCACTGACGGTGAACTGCCGACCTTCCATGTCCGGGGCGTTGAAGGAAAGCTCCTCCAGGACCCGCTCCATGACGGTGTGCAGCCGGCGGGCCCCGATGTTTTCCGTCTTCCGGTTGACCTCGGCGGCGATCCGGGCCAGCTCGCGGATGGCGTCGTCGGCAAAGGTCAGGGTGACGCCTTCGGTCGCCATCAGGGCGATATACTGCTTGACCAGGGCGTTTTTCGGCTCGGTGAGGATCCGGTAAAACTCCTCCTCGCCCAGGGGGTTCAACTCCACCCGGATGGGGAAACGGCCTTGCAGCTCCGGCACCAGGTCGGACGGCTTGCTGAGATGGAAGGCGCCGCTGGCGATAAAGAGAATATGATCGGTCCTGACCATGCCGTAACGGGTGGAAACCGTCGCCCCTTCGACAATGGGCAGCAGGTCGCGCTGCACTCCCTCGCGGGAAACCTCGGCCGACTGCACCGTGCCGGAACGGGAGGCGATCTTGTCGATCTCGTCGAGGAAGATGATGCCCGACTGTTCGGTGCGCTGGATGGCGAGCCGGGTGACCGCATCCATCTCCACCAGCTTCTCCGCCTCCTCCTTTTCCAGGACGCCGCGGGCCTCGGCAACGGTGAGCCGCACCCGCTGCCGTTTACCGGGAAACATTCTGGAGAAAATATCCTTCATGCCGGCGCCCATGTCATCGAGCGGCCCCCCCGCTCCCGAACCGCCGGCCCCGAAAAGATCGCCCAGGGGCATCCCCTGGTGCTGCTCCACCGCGACTTCGACGGTTTTCTCTTCCAGTCTGCCCTCCCGGAGCATGGTGCGAAATTTTTCCCTGGTGCCTTCCTGGCTGGACGAGCCGCCCGCTCCGCCCGGCACCGGCGGC
>CAZUZJ010000073.1:7750-9950 GCA_964624225.1 uncultured Desulfobulbia bacterium
TCTCTGCTGACGTGCGGGCTGCTTGAGCAATGAGGCCATGGCCGCGGCCTTTTCCCGCACCTTGGCCGTCTCCTCCTCCTTGACCATGTTGACGGCAAGCTGGGTCAGATCGCGGATCATCGATTCCACGTCGCGGCCGACATAGCCGACCTCGGTGAACTTCGACGCCTCGATCTTCAGAAAGGGCGACTGGGCGAGACTGGCGAGCCGCCGGGCGATCTCCGTCTTGCCGACCCCGGTGGGACCGATCATGATGATGTTCTTCGGCGCGATTTCGTCGCGCAGGGCGGGATCGACCTGCTGCCGGCGCCAGCGGTTGCGCAGGGCCACGGCAACGAACCGCTTGGCATCCTGCTGGCCGATGATGAACTGATCGAGCCGGGTGACGATCTCCTTTGGGGTGAGGGCATTGAGTGGTGTCATAATCGATTCGTCTCGCAAAAAGGCAATTTGGTGGCGGGGATGGCCAGGCCGTCGTTCAAAAAACGACAAGGCAGTTGGCGGCTTTTGACAAAGCCATCATATCTTTTCCACCACGATACTGGTGTTGGTGTAGACACAGATCCGGCCGGCAATCTCCATGGCGTGGCGACAGATCTCTTCCGCCGACAGATCGGTGTGGCTGACCAGGGCGCGGGCCGCGGCCAGGGCGTAGGTGCCGCCGGAGCCGATGGCCAGGATGCCGTCATCCGATTCGATGACATCACCCATGCCGGTCAGCAGATAGGCGCCGTCCCGGTCCGCGGCGATGAGCATTGCCTCCAGACGGCGCAGCATCTTGTCGGTGCGCCAGTCCTTGGCCAGTTCCACCGCGGCCCGGGTGAGATTGCCATTGAACTGCTCCAGCTTGCCTTCGAGCTTGTCGAGCAGGGTAAAGGCGTCGGCAGTGGCGCCGGCAAAGCCCGCCAGCACCCGGTTCTGATAGAGTCGCCGCACCTTCCGGGCCTGGTGCTTCATGATGGTGGCGCCCAGGGAGACCTGACCGTCGCCGGCCATGACGACATCGCCCTTATGGCGGAGACAGATGATGGTGGTTGAACGGACCGTTGGTTTGTTGTTTTCCATTAAATAAAACCTTAATAAAATCGTAAAAGGACTTTTTTACCACAGAGCGCCCAGAGAGTGCAAAAAAAATTTTAAATTACAATTAGTTACCTCTGTGTGCTCTGCGGTCTCTGTGGTTAATTTTCAGTTTTCACGAGACCATCAAATTTTTTTTCAGGACAATTTCCCGCCAAAGATCGACCGCCCCCGTCAGGCCCGCTTTGCCTTGGGATGGGCCGCGTCATAGACCTGCATCAGATGGTCAACGGTGAGATGGGTGTATTTCTGGGTGGTGGACAGGCTGGCGTGCCCGAGCAGCTCCTGGACAACGCGCAGATCCGCCCCCATTTCCAGCAGATGGGTGGCAAAGGAATGACGCAGGGCATGCGGGGTGACCTGGGCCGCGATGCCGGCCCGGCCGGCGTAAAACGCAACGAGCCGTTCAACGCTGCGGCTGGTCAGCCGCCCGCCCCGACTGTTGACAAAAAGCGGGTCCCCTTCCTGCCGCCTGCCCCGACCGGCCCGCGCCGCCAGCAGACGCGACCGCTCCGGAAGATAGGCGCGAATCATGTCAATCGCCGGCTCACCGGTGGGCACCAGCCGTTCCTTGCCGCCCTTGCCGCGCACCTTAAGCATCCCCCCGGAAAAATCCACCTCCTGAACATCGAGGGCCGTCAGTTCCGAGACCCGGATGCCGGTGCCGTAAAGCAGTTCGAGAATGGCCCGGTCGCGCAGGAAAAAGCTGTCCGTCCGCCCCGGCTCTTCCAGCAGGGTAAAGACCTCGTCAACGGTCAGAAAGACCGGAATGTAACGCCCCTGTTTCGGGGTGGCAACGCCGGCAAAGGGATCGGCGGCAATGACGTTTTCCCGGATGAGAAAACGGAAAAAGGTGCGCAGGGCAGAGAGTTTGCGCGCCACCGACGACGGCTTGTGCCTGGTGTTGAGATGATAGACAAAGGAGCGGACACAGGACGGCTCCGGGGAAAGGGCCTTGCCGCCATCGCCGGCAAAGGCGCAGAACTCCTCGATATCCCGCCGGTAATTCGTCACGGTATGGGGTGAATACCCCTTTTCAACGGCAAGCCACTGATCAAAAAGATAAAAAATCCGCAGGCCGGGCAAGGCGGCTTTTTTCGGCAGGGTGTCGGTCATTCTT
>CAZUZJ010000074.1:0-9925 GCA_964624225.1 uncultured Desulfobulbia bacterium
GCGCCTGGCTCTCCAACCTTGCCGCCACCCGTTCCTTTCTCCAGGAGCAGCTCATCTCCCATGCCCAGGACACGGCGACCTCCCTCGGCATCTCCCTCTCCCAGTTCATGTCCCGCGACGACTATCCGGCGGCCGAGACCATGATCAATGCGGTTTTTGACCGGGGCTATTATGAAATCGTCCGCCTGGAGGACATCAATGGCGTCATTCTGCTGGAAAGAAACGGGGAGATCACCATCAGCGGGGTGCCGGACTGGTTCATCAAGCGGGTCAAACTGGAAACACCGGCAGCCGAGGCCCTGGTCATGGCCGGCTGGAAACAGTCGGGGCTGGTTTCGATCAAAAGCCATCCCGGCTATGCCTACAAGGCCCTGTGGGAAATCGTGGTGCGACTCTCCCTCTGGTTTTTCCTCATCGCCCTTTCCGTCATCCTGGCCGGGGGATATGGTCTTCGCCTGCTGCTCCGACCGCTCCATCGGGTTGAGCTCCAGGCGGACGCCCTCTGCCGCAGGGAATATGAAATCCAGCAGGATATCCCGCGCACCCGCGAACTGAAACGGGTCGTCGAGGCGATGAATCGCATGACCACGACCATGCGCTCCATGTTTGCCGAGCAGTCGGCCCGGGCCGAATCACTACAACGGGAGGTTTATCGCGATCACCTGACCGACCTTGGCAACCGCCGCTATTTTGAAGGACAGCTCGCCGCCTTCCTCGCTCCGACCGACACGAAACAAACCGGCGCCCTCTTCATCTGCCAGCTGCGCAACCTCCAGGAACTCAATACGGCCAGGGGCTTTGATGCCGGCGACACTCTTCTCACCCATGCGGCCCGCATCCTTGAGGAAACGACGCAACCAATACCGGATCGCGTCCTCGCCCGCTTGACCGGCGGCGACTTCGCCATTCTGCTGCCGCACATTACTCCGGAGGCGGCCCAAGAGGCTGCCGTTGATATGGCTCGCCACCTGAGCGGTCTCTTTTCCCGGCAGCTCACCATGACCGACAATGTCGCCCATATCGGCGGCGTCATCTTTACAGAGGCCGACTCGGCCGCCACCCTGCTGAGCGCGGCGGACAACGCCCTGCGCCACGCCCAGCAGCAGGGCGCCAACCGACATCATGTCCGCCAGGCATCACCTGCCGCCGACCGGCTGCCCCTTGGCGGCCAGGAGTGGCAGAAAATCCTGAGGGAGGCGCTCTTGGCCGAGCAGATAACCCTTGCCCTGCAGCCGGTGGTGACCAGCACCGATCGCAGCGTTATTCTCCACCAGGAGGTTTTTTCTCGGATCAGCCTCCCGAACGGCGAAATCCTCAACGCCGGTATTTTTATTCCCGAGGCGGAACGGGCAGACATGATCTCCCGCCTCGATCGCCTTGTCATCACCAAGGTGCTGCGTCTGGATCGCGGCCGCCTCAACACGGAAAACGTGGCGGTCAATCTTTCCGCCTCTTCGCTGCGGGATGCCGATTTTCTCCCCTGGCTGACCAAGACGCTGGCAAGCAGCTCGCCGCAAGCCCCGACCATCATCTTTGAATTTGTCGAATTTTCCGCCGTCCATCATCTCGACGCCATCAGAGAGTTTGCCCGGCAGATCAAAAAGATGGGGCACGACATCGGACTTGACCATTTCGGCCGAAATTTTTCTAATTTCGGCTATCTCCAGTCGCTCCGGCCCGCTCATGTGAAAATCGATGCGGCCTTCACCGGCGAGCTGACCGCTGAGGCCAATGACAGCCGCTTTTTCCTGGGTGCACTCTGCAGCGCGGCCCACAGTCTCGATATCAGGGTGATCGCCGAGGGGGTTGAAAACGAAAAACAGTGGCAGGGAGTGAAGGAACTCAACATAAACGCCGCCCAGGGTTACTGGATCGGCAAACCGGTTCCCCTGGTGGAGGAAAAGGAATAAATCAGAGGATATCCTCCACCATCAGGGTATCGCCCTCAATCTTGCTCCGCACCGCCCGGCGCTCCAGAATCTTGCGCTGGGCCGCCTCCGGCAGCTCGGTGAAGTGGATGACGTTTTTGCTGATCAAGAGCTCGATGAGATCCTCGATGATCCGGATGGTGCTGAGGTCGGACAAAGACAGCAGCTTGATCCAGACCTCGGACTTCTCGCCTTCGAGAAAGGCGAGAACCTCCTGATCAGTGAGTGACCGCCGTTCCGCGTTCTCCGCGTGCGGTGCATGGTGGATCGCCGTGATTTTTCCCTCACTGTCCCGCTCAACATACACCATGATAGAACCTTTTCTGTTTTTTTTTCAAACAACGTGTACAATCAAAAGGGAATATAGCTGTATCGTTCCGCAAATCAGCGCGAGAGTCCAGAAAAATAAACGAGGATCGTTCTTTTCACCAAACAATGACCGCACCCACCACGACACCACTGAAGACATCCACCAATGCCGGCGACTGGCAGCCGGACAGCGCCGGGGAAACGGGTGACGACCCGCTGCTCGATTGCCTGGTGCAACTGACAAAACTCTTTGACCGCGATCTGTCGCGCAATGCCCTGAGCGCCGGCCTGCCTTTGGTTGATAACCGGCTCACCGTGGAACTGTTTCCCCGGGCAGCCAAACGCGCCGGGCTCTCAACCAGAATTGTCAAGCGGGCCTTGTCCGACATCACGCCGCTTGCTCTGCCGGTCGTCCTGCTCCTGCAATCCCGCCAGGCCTGCGTGCTGATCGACACCGCCCCTGACGGCAAATCCCATACAGTTCTGCTGCCGGAAAGCGGCGGGGAAAAAACGATAAGCAGGCAGACCCTCGACGAGAGCTACACCGGTTATGCCTTTTTCGTGCAACCGGCCTATCGTTTTCAGCACCGGACCCTCGATGATATCGCCCCGCGTCCGAAAAACTGGTTCTGGGGCACCCTTTTCTCCTCCTGGCGCATGTACCGGGATGTGCTGATCGCCTCGCTGCTCATCAATCTCCTTACCCTGGCAACGCCCTTCTTTATCCTCAACGTCTACGATCGGGTCATCCCCAATGCCGCTTACGAGACCTTATGGGTGCTGGTTGTCGGCATCATCGGCATCTATCTTTTTGAACTGCTGCTGCGCGGACTGCGCGGCTATTTCATCGACGATGCTGGGAAAAAATCCAATCTCCGCATTTCGTCACTGCTCTTTGAAAAGGTGCTCGGCCTGCGAATGGAGGTCAAACCAAAGTCGGTCGGCGCCTTTGCCAAGAATCTCCAACAGTTTGAAAACATCAGGGACTTCATCACCTCTTTTTCCATTACCGCGCTGATCGACCTGCCCTTTGTCGCCATCGGCCTGGCCGCCATCTGGTATTTCGCCGGCAACATGGTCTGGATTCAGGTCATCGCCATTATCGTGCTGCTGCTCTTCAGCATTTTCATGCAGATTCCCCTGAAACGGGCGGTGGAGGCATCCTTCCACGCCTCCTCCCAGAAAAACGCGATCCTGGTCGAGGGACTCAACGGCCTGGAAACCGTCAAGCTCCTCGGCGCCGAAGGCCAGCTGCAACGGGCCTGGGAGGAGGCGGAGAGTTACATCTCCCGCTGGAACGTCCGTTCCCGCTTGCTCTCCTCCTCCGTCACCCATATCGCCACCTTCGTCCAGAATCTCGCCGTGGTCCTCCTCGTCGTCCTCGGGGTCTACAAGATATCGCATGGAGAACTGACCCAGGGTGGCCTGATTGCCTGCATCATCCTGTCGCGCCGCACCCTGACCCCGATGACCCAGGTCGTCAATCTCGCCACCCGTTTTCATCGCGCCAAAACATCCTATGACGTACTGAAACGGATCATGAAGCTGCCGGAGGAGCGGCCGGCCGGCAAACAGTTTTTACAACGCGCCCGTTTTGCCGGCAAAATCGGCCTCAAAAATGTCGACTTCCGCTATCCGGAACAAACCACCGACACCCTGAAAAATATTACTCTGGAAATCGCCCCGGGCGAACGGGTTGCCCTGATTGGGCCGATCGGCTCTGGCAAGACCACCATCGGCAAACTGCTCCTCGGTCTCTACCAACCGACTGAGGGCATGGTCAGCATGGACGACACCGATATCCGGCAGATCGATCCGGCTGAACTGCGCCATTTTATCGGCTATGTCCCCCAGGATGTCACCCTGTTCCGTGGCACGGTGCGCGACAATATCGTTTTCGGTACCCATGACGTTGACGATGCCACCATTCTCCATGCAGCGGAGATGGCCGGGGTGGCCGATTTTGTCAAAAAACATCCGGCCGGCTACGACATGGAGATCGGTGAACAGGGCAGAGGCCTTTCCGGCGGCCAACGCCAGACCGTGGCCATCGCCCGCGCCCTGCTCCTCGATCCGCCGGTGCTTGTCATGGATGAGCCGAGCAGTTCCATGGACAACCGAACGGAGACACGCCTCAAGGCCAATCTCTCTCCCCTGCTGGCCAGCAAGACGGTTATCCTCATCACCCACCGGGCCTCGCTGCTCGATCTTGTTGACCGCATCGTGGTGATTGACAACGGCACGGTTGTTGCCGATGGACCGAAACAACGCATCGTTGAGGCATTGAAAAACGGCCAGCTCAAAATCTGAGCGAGTTCTCTCCACAACCGCTTTCACCAGTGTGAGGGTGTGAACGCTTCATGAAAAAAATTTTTCAGTACATTCCCTTCAGAGACGTCGAGTATGTCAGCGATATCCGCTCCGCCCTGCTGGTCCAGTCGCCTCGGGGCTGCCGCCTGATCCTCTGGACCATCGTCCTGCTCTTTTTCAGCGGGATCTACTGGGCCTCGATCTCGGAAATCGACGAGGTCACCCGCGGCGGCGGCAAGGTCATCCCATCGCAGCAGATTCAGGTCGTCCAAAATCTGGAGGGCGGCATCCTGGCGGAAATTCTGGTCAAGGAAGGCGACATTGTCAACAAGGGCCAGCTGCTGCTGAAAATCGACGATCGCCGTTACGCCGGACCGGTGCAGGAAAACCGGATCAGACACCAGGCATTACAGGCAAAAATCGCCCGCCTGAAAGCGGAAGCGGAGAACACCCCCTTTCTCCTTCCAACAGGGACGGATGCTGAACTGCAGGAGGTCGGGGAACGGGAAAAGGCGTTGTTTCAATCCCGCAAGGATGAACTGGAGGCCAAGATCGCCATCCTGCTGGAACAGGCCAGCCAGAAAAAACACGAGATGAATGAGCTCAATGCCAAGAAAAAGCAACTCGCCCATACCGCCGGCCTGATCCAACAGGAACTCGAACTGACCCGCCCACTTATCAAGGCGGGCGCTGCCTCGGAAATCGAGGTGTTGCGGCTCGAACGACAGGCCGCCCAGATCGAGGAACAGATCATCGCCGTCCAATTCACCCTCCCCCAGGTCCGATCCAAATATGACGAGGCATTGAAGGCGATCAACAAGGAAAAGCTGATCTTCACCAACCGGGCCAAGGAGGAACTCACCGACGTGTACGCAGAAATGGAGGGATTGTCGGCCGGGGCGGTGACCCTGGAAGACCGGCTGCAACGGACCCTCGTGCATTCACCGGTGTACGGGACGGTCAAGCAGATCATGGTCAACACCATCGGCGGGGTCATCCAGCCGGGCATGGATCTTATCGAAATCGTCCCGCTGGAAGACACCCTGCTGGTGGAGGCGATGATCAAGCCGGCGGACATCGCTTTTCTGCGGCCGCAACAGAAGGCGATGGTGAAATTCAGCGCCTATGACTTCACCATTTACGGTGGGCTGGACGCGGAACTGGAGCACATCAGCGCCGACAGCATCACCGACGAAAAGGGCAACAGTTACTTTCTGGTCCGGGTGCGCACCGACAGAAACTATCTTGGCGGAGAAGCCAATCCTTTGCCCATTATCCCGGGGATGGTGGCAACGGTCGATATTCTCACCGGCAAGAAAACGATCCTGTCCTATCTGCTGCAACCCGTCATCCGTACCCAAAAAATGGCCTTACGGGAGAGGTAAGCCCCATGTCGATTTTCCTCGTGAGCACAAACGATGCCCTTCTCCAGCGCTGGCAATCCCTGCTGGGTAAGACCACCCCGAAGCGGATATTCCGATCGGCGGAAGAAGTGGGAAAAATACTCACCGACCACTCTGATGCCGTCATTTTCCTCCATCGCCAGAGCGTGGATCAGGCGGCCATCATGGCCCTGCGACAAAGGGGCCCGCGGTCCGGAATTTTCGTGCTTTCCGATCTGCCGCAGCCGGCGGAGGGGATGGCTATGCTGAAGCTTGGCGTTAACGGCTACGCCAACGCATACATGAGCGGGCCGAAACTGCTCGCCGCGGTCCAGGTCATAGAGTCGGGCGGGGTCTGGGTCGGCCGGCAGCTCCTCCAGTATCTCATAACCGGCAGCGTACCGGCAAATGACCATCTGAAGGGAGCGGATGAGGAAATTTTTGCGACCCTGACGGCCAGGGAAAAAGAAATTGCCGGGAAGGTGGCGCAAGGACTGTCAAACAGCGAGATTGCCGAACTCTTTGCCATCAGTGAACGGACAGTCAAGGCCCATCTGACCGCTATTTACGAAAAGACGGGAACAACCAGCAGGTTACAGCTCGCTCTCCGCGCCAGGAGCCAAGGGCCGTCCGCCTGACGGTCCGGAAAAAACCGGCCAAGTCCCAGCGGCACCGGGGACCCGGACTTATTGGTCGACAAAGGCGGCCCGGCCGGCGAGAACGTCGGCCAGGGCGCCGGCCAGCCCGGCAATTTTGTCTGTTTTCAGTTCCAGAGCAAAGACAAGGTGGTTGCGGTACAGGCGGGTCTGTTTGATGATGAGGTGACAGGCGAGCAAATTTTCCAGGGCCTCGACCTCATCATCCGCCAGATGCCGCACCTCTTCATACCCTTTACGGAAGGCGCGCAGCACCTCCCAGTGAAAAGCGCCATCCTGGGAGGCAAATTCAACCATTCCGTCAGTAAGGTCAATCACTGCCGGCCCATAGCCGAGATTCTGAAAATCGATCATGGCGCAGTCGCCCTCCCTGGTGAAGAGGTAATTCCGCGGGGAGACATCGCCATGGCAATGCACCGACCAGCTCGCAAGCTTCTCCAGTTCCTGCCGAAAGGGAGCGCTGTCGGGTCCCTCGCCGATCGTGCCGTTTTTCCGGTATTTTTCGTACTCCTTCAGCCAGAGAAAGAGAGGCCGGCGGATATCGAATTTTCCCTGACAAACGGAGACATGATCGGCCAGGCTTGTGTGCAGACGCGCCAGCAGGGCGCCGGAGGTCCGCGCCTCCTGCTCTTTCGCCTTGCCGACAAAAAATCCTGCAACATACTGGAAAAGAACCACCTTGTCCCTGCCCCGTTCGGTAATCCAGTCGCCGGCACTGTTGGCGATCGGAGAGGACACCGGCAACCCGGCCTGCTGCAGGGCCTGCAGAATATCAATCTCGTACTGGATCCTGCTCGGATCATCGTTATTGATATAGCTGTTGTCGTAGACCTTCAGGGCAAAGGCACCGGTTTTCGTATCCACCTGGTAAATTTTATTAAACGACTTGGCGCCGAACAGCTTCATATTAACGACATCCACGCCGTACTGCTGCTCGAACCAGCTGACAATCGTGTCTTTCTGGTGGATCAGGGTCGGTTTGATCGTTTCGTAATAGGCCTCTTTCAACTTGGGCACCACCTTGGACGGGAGAAAAAGATATGCCTCAAGCAGATGCTCGTAAAAAACGATGCCCGGATACTCGCCGGCATAAGGCGAATCCATACCGTGGCCCAGGTCCCCGAGGTGATAGTAGTGGGCCGAATGCTTGGCCCAGGGAAACTTGAAATCCCATTCCGACGGGATCTCCTTTTCCCGGTCCGGATCGATCTCGATGATGATGTCGAAATCCGAGGCAAGCTTGCACCATTCGAAATGAACAAAAGGAACCTGGTAACGGCCGGAATCTTTTCGCGTTCCGGAACCGGCTAGATAGATCCTGCTGATGCAGGGCACCGGGGCGAGCTCTCTGGCGACATGATCGACAAATCGTTCAAAAAGACGTTCCCGTTCCTCCTCGCCAAAGGGGGATTTCTGCGGTTTGATGAAAAAAAGCTGGTTGGCAACCAGCAAGCGGTTGAAACGATCGTACTCCGTGCGCGGCGCAACAGAGGCCCGCTCGGCAAACAGGTCAAGGGCCAGGGCGAGGGTATGGCGGTTGACATGGAGGTCGTCAAGGGAGAACGGCGGGATCATCTGGAGTTCGGCACGCTTCAACAGCGACAACACATGCAGCTTGCAGGTATTGATGGCCTGCCGGTCCAGGGATTTTGCGGCGCCAGCCAGAAAGTCCGGCAGCGAGATGACTTCCGGTTCGTTCGACAGCTTCGTCATTGCCGCCGATGAACCGCCGGGTGGAGAAAGGATAATACGCGCATTATCCTTCTCAAACACCATCGGGCTGGCATTGCCGCTGACCAGATGGTAACCCAGCCCGATCAGCACCTGCGCGCTTTTCCGGCGGAATTTTTCCTGCACGGCAATGCGGGTTTCCTCCCCGGTTTCGGAGACTGTTTTGGTCAGCAACCGCGGTTCAAGATGATTGATCTGCAAGAGAAACAGGGGATCACGCTGCAGGGTGCCGTCTTCGAGAAGATGGAGAGACTTGGCAAAGGCGCGGGCGATGCGGGTGAAGGAGTTGAGATCCACCAGAAACTTGTAATTGCGCAGATGAATGTGATAGCCGTCGGTGGTTTCCTCGATGGCAATGAGATTCTCGTCATATTTCGCCGGGTGTTGCAGTTTCTGCTTATCCCAGAAGGTCTTGATCGTTGCCACTTCATTGGTGTTGGGAAGAACGCCGTCCCGGTAGCCTGCGGCAATTTCACCGAGTACCCCCTCTTTGTAACGGGAGAAAAGCTCCTCGAATTCACGAAATTCCTCAACAGACATCTCGATCCGCAGATCACGGTAATGGAGATGAATATTTTCCCCCATATCGAGAAACATCACATCAAAGCGTTGCGGCGACAGATCATTCGTTTTGTGAAACTGATATGTAATGATGCCCATGTTTTTTTCGCAGGAAAAATGATGGTCTCGTAAAAACCCGCACATCATGGCAGGCGGGAAAGTGAAAACAACGAGTTACAAAAAACGTTTCGTAGGAATCGTGGTTTTTTTCGATTTCGACAAAAATGATCGGATCAGAGAGACGGCAAGGACAAGAAGCTCTCCTGGCAGTATAGCGATAACGAGACGAAATTTCTAGAAATACCTTGGCATGGATCAGGAAACGAAGCTGCCGTCACCTGAAAATGGCGACAAAAAAGGAGGTTATTTCTTTTTCTGAAATAACCTCCTTTTTTGATTACCACCGGTTGATGCGCAAGCGCTCCTCCATGGGCAGATTTATCGGTCCGACGGGGCATGAGTGACACGCCCCGCGCGGATTACATGTCACTGCCACCTCCATCGATCGAACCGGATGCGATCAACTGATCCAGATCGCCGCCCGGCGTCGGGCCACTCATACCACCTGAGGGTTCAAATCCCGATGGCGTCATGGATGGCGTTGAGGGGATATCCGGCGTACCGGTTGGGGTACCAGTCGGTGTGCCCGTCGGTGTGCCTGTTGGCGTACCAGTCGGCGTGCCGGTTGGCGTGCCAGTCGGGGTGCCGGTCGGTGTTCCAGTCGGCGTGCCCGTCGGGGTGCCAGTCGGCGTACCGGTCGGGGTGCCCGTCGGGGTGCCAGTCGGCGTACCGGTCGGGGTGCCCGTCGGTGTTCCAGTCGGCGTACCAGTCGGCGTGCCAGTCGGCGTGCCGGTTGGCGTGCCCGTTGGGGTGCCGGTCGGTGTTCCAGTCGGCGTACCTGTTGGTGTGCCGGTCGGCGTGCCAGTTGGCGTACCGGTCGGCGTACCTGTTGGTGTGCCGGTCGGGGTGCCCGTCGGCGTTCCAGTCGGCGTGCCGGTCGGCGTACCTGTTGGTGTGCCGGTCGGGGTGCCCGTCGGCGTTCCAGTCG
>CAZUZJ010000075.1:0-9900 GCA_964624225.1 uncultured Desulfobulbia bacterium
GTCGCCAACCGAGCCAGCGGGCGGACCTTCGCGCAGACAACGCCGATTCTTTATGGAAGAACACTATCAACGCGAAAGAATTTCCTGCCCTCTGTGCGGAGCGGACCGCCATGAGATCTTTCTGGGCAACGTCAAGGAACGGTACAACGACATGGATGAGTGGTTTGATATCGTCTCCTGCCTGAACTGCGGTTTTATCTTCACTAATCCGCGGCCAACGCCCGCCACCATCGGTTATTTCTATCCGAACAGCGCCGGCTACTATGCGCCGAAACCGGAACGGGCCACGAGCTGGGCAACCGGACCCGGCCTGAAGAACCTTCTGCTCCGTGCCGTTGCCGCCCGGGAATTCGGTTATCCCTTTGCCGAGCACCTCCCCGCGGCGCTGATCACCCTTGTCCGCCCCTGGTTACTCAACAAACTCCTCATCAGTCATCTGCCGCGCCATGCGCCAAGTGGGCGCCTGCTCGACATCGGCTGCTCCTGGGGCGGCTATCTGATCCGGATGCGGGAACTCGGCTGGGAGGTCCACGGCGTCGAACTCAATGAAGAGGCGGCCCGTCATGCCCGGGAACAACTCGGTCTGGACAACGTCCATACCGGCTTTTTCGACACCCTCGATTATGCCAGCAATTTTTTCGATGTCATCCACATGGGCATGGTGCTGGAGCATCTCTTCAATCCGAGAGAGGCGCTCGTCACCATCAACGGCCTTCTCAAGAACGGGGGGCAGCTCATCCTCTCCGTGCCGGACATCTCCGGCCTTGAGGTGCGGCTGTTTCGGGACAGATGCTATACCCTGCACGTGCCTCAGCATCTGAGCCATTTCACCCCGCAGACCCTGACCCGGCTGCTGGAAGAGACCGGTTTCCGGGTGGAGCGCATCGTTCACCAGAAATCGAAAAAGGATTTTCTCAAGTCCGCCGAGTACATGCGGGAATCCTTTTTGGCCCGCCTGCTTCTGTCGTTTCCGGTCAAAAAACTGCTGCTTGGCCCCTTGGTGACCATCCTCGCCGCCCTCGGCAAAACGAGCAGGATGAGTGTCCGGGCAAGCAAAACAGCAGACACCGCTTCCGTGTCCGGCGGGAACAGGATATGAAGGTGCTCTTTCTCGTCCCCAGGTTGGACAAGGCAAGCACCCGCTATCGCATCCTGCACTATCTGCCCGCCCTGAAAGAAAACGGGATCGACTGCGAAATCCGGGAGCTTTCCCGCCGTCCCCGCAATCCCCTTGCCGTCATGAAACAGGCGGGCCGGGCCGATGTTGTCGTCATCCAGAAAAAGCTCCTCTCCCGGCTCGAACTCTTTTTCCTGCGCCAGTCCAGCCGCCGCCTTGTCTACGATTTCGACGATGCCGTCATGTTCAAGGACGGCCCGGCCAGCACGCGCCAACTGGCCCGCCAAGGCAATCGTTTCATCAGGACGGTGCGCCAGGTTGACCTGGTGGTTGCCGGCAACAGCTATCTCGCCGACCTGGCCCGCCCCTACCAGAAAAACGTCCATATCCTGCCGACCCCCCTTGACATGGAGCGCTACACCGCCAAACCGCCGAAAGAAACGGTTGACAACAAGGTTATGCTGGGCTGGATCGGCAGCAAGGGAACCCTGAAGTATCTCGCCGATCTCATTCCGGCCCTCGAACGACTCGGCCAAAAGCATCCGGGCATCGCCCTCAAGATCGTTGCCGATGCCTTTTTCGATCTGAAAAACATGGAGGTGATCAAAAAGCCCTGGACAGCAGCCACAGAGATTGACGACCTCCATTCCTTTGATGTCGGTCTCATGCCCCTGACCGACGATGTCTGGACCCGGGGCAAATGCGGATTCAAACTCCTGCAATGCATGGCGGTCGGTTTGCCGGTTGTCTGCGCGCCGGTGGGAATGAATCGGGAGATCGTCACCGACGGCGTGGAGGGGTTCTGGGCGCAGAGAGTGGAAGAGTGGGTCGACAGGATCGGCGCTCTCGCCACCAGTCACGACCTGGGCCGGGAGATGGGAGAGAAGGGCCGGGACAAGGTCAGGCGTCACTATTCCCTCGCCGCCACGACTCCTCTGTTTCTCCGCGCCTTACGAGAGGCATGACCGCGAGCAGGCCGGGCCGATGAAAAAAACCATCGTTTTTATTCTCTCCACCAGTTACGCCGGCTCCCATTATCTTTCCCTGATGCTCGGCAGCAACAGCCGGGCCCTGCATATCGGCGAGGTCAAAAGGCTGCGCAAACAGGAGCAGGACGGCAACACAACGCAACTCCTCCGGCACAACAACGACGGATCAAACCCCATGCTGAAGGGCTTTTGCCACCAGCAAATCAACGAGATCTACGACGTTATCTTCTCTAATATCGATCCGGCCATCACCACCCTGATCGACACCTCGAAGAAACCCTTCTGGGCCGAACGTTTTCTCGACAACCCGCGCTACACCTACAGTTTCATTCACCTGATCCGCGACCCGCGGCCCTATGTGCGGCGGATGATGCTCCGTTACCGGACCGCTGGGGACCGCTTGCGGATCCGCAAGCAGATGATCCGGGATTTTCTGGCATACGCCCCCCGCTTCCTCTTCAAGGCCGACACCGAGGTCTACGCCTACCGTTGGCTCAAACAGAATGTCGATATCACCGATTTTTTACGGGAAAACAGGCTGGAATACGAACTGGTGACCTACTTTGATCTCGCCCACCACACGAGCAGCGAGCTGCAAAGCCTGACCGAGGCGATGGGGCTGACGTTTGAGCCCGGCCAGATCGAGTACTGGAACTTTGAGCATCACGGCACCCAGAAAATCGAATACCAGTGGATTGGCCAGAAAAAGAAGACCAACTATTTCGATATGCGCTGGAAGGAATTTCTCTCGCCAACGGTCCAGCAACAAATCTTCGCCAATCCGGATATCAACGCCTATCTGGACAGCCTCGCCATCCGCTATCATGACAGGGGCCTGAGCAGAACAGAGAAATAAGATGGCGTCGCAAAAAGTCGCCAACTGCTTCGTTGCTCCACATTATCTCGTCACTGCGGCGTACCCAAGTACGCCTCATTCCTCGAAATGTGCGCGCCTCGCATTTGACGATTTTAGCTTAGCCATCCCCGAAATTGACTTTTTGCGAGACCATCAAGAGATAATTATTCGTAATTTATAAAAGTTTTCTCTGGGCTCTCTGAGAGAGAGAGAGAGAGAGAGAGAGAGAGAGAGAAAAAAAAAAGCTTTTTCCGATTTCGTCAACTAAAATCAGGGATTTTTTTTGTCATTGACCCGGAAAAGCACGATCTCGCCGAGTCGTTTGTCCCGCCATTGCCCGATCTCCGAGCAGGAAAACTCTTCTCCCCGGCGCAAACCCGCCAGCTCCTCGCTGCTCCAGTTTTTCTCATCCCAAAGCAGATAACGGACACCTTCCGGCCAACGGCGGTCGGCCCCAATCTGGCGGGGTTCGATTTTACGCGCCAGTTCATGGGCGCACGAGGCGGCCCGAACCGGCAAATTGGCAAAAAAGGCGACAAGCTGCAACTCGTCGGAAGCAAGGGCGCCGGCCACCATCACCTCACGGCCGCCTTTCTCGGCATGGGCGATGGAAACGCCGATTTCCTCTAAAATCCTGGCCGCCGGCCGGTTTTCATCGAGATTTTTCGCCAGGGGAACAACAAAGATCACCAGGCCGAGCAGCAGAAAGAAAAGGCGACGACCGTTTTCCGGTAATGGGCCAAAACACGAGAACAGGTTCTCCACGCCAAAACCGATGACAACAAAGGTGGGAATGACAAAAAAAACGACAAAGCGGCCGCGCATGGTCCAGTTCCCCAGCTCGTGGAGAAAGAGGACGGCGAAGGTGCAGGCGCCAAGCAGCAGGAGATAGCCGAGCATCCTGTCCGCGGCGATGCGCGGCCGGATGCCTTTCAGTCCGAAAAGAAAGAAGAGAAAGAACGGCTCAAAAAAGGTGCGGACAATCGTAACCAGCACCGAGCCCACACCGAGCCACCACATGAGATTGCCGGCCGTCGGAAAAAAATGGCGTTGCCAGAAGGGATCACTTTCGCGAACCCCGATGGCCTCGAGACTGAGGCGGATTCGCCCATATCGTTCCGCCAGCTGAAAAAAAGGGGCGAGCAACGAACGGGGATAGATCCATTGCCGGAGATCATGCCCCAGCACCGGCAACGATAGCAGGGTCAGCAGGACCACCCCAGCCAGGGGCAGACAGAACCAGCTTATTTTCCGCCACCTGTCGTCCTGCCGGGTAAACACCAGAAAAAGCAGACTGGCGCCGATAAAGACCACGGCCTCGAATCGCGCCAGCGCAGCGAGGAGAAACGACAGACTGGATAGGGCGAGAAGGAGGCCGTCTTTTCCACGATCATGGAGGACGAACAGAGAAAGGCCGGTGGTCAGGAAAAACCAGAAACAGGGATCGCGGATGATTTTCACGCTCATCTCGATCAGGGCGGGATTCACCGCAAAGACGAGCAGGGTGACGGCAGCGATGGGAAAAGCGAGAAATCTTCGCAGCAGCAGATAAAGCGGCACCATGGTCAGGGTGGCAAAGCCAAGAGAGACCGCCTTGGCCGCCATCACCCAGTCGTCAAAAAGGGGGTAAGCAAGAGAGATCAGGACAAAATAGGAATGGAGATAGCCATAGCACTGGGTCAGTGAATCATAGAGTCCGTAATGAAAGGCCTTGGCCTGCTGGATGTAGAGCATGCCGTCCGCATTGACGGCATGGCTGTGGAAAAAAGCGTAGAGCCGCAGGAGAAAGCCGACCACGACGATCAGGCCGGGTATGATAATCGTCTTTTTTCCCGCCGGAAAATCTTTCATATCGCCCTTCCCGTTGCCTCGGCCGCCCCGGATGACGAGGGGCGGGCCGCCTTCATGCCGGGTCGGAGAGGGTCGTTGACTGCTCGCTTCCCTTCTCGCTGTAAGTGAGATAAAGTTCCTTGTACATATCCGATGTCGCCAGCAGATCGTCATGGCTGCCCTGGGCGACAATACGGCCGCGCTCCATGACAAGGATGCGATCCGCCTTGCGGATGGTGGACAGCCGATGGGCAACGACAATGGTGGTTCGGTCATGCATCAGCCGTTCCAGGGCGGCCTGCACCAGACCCTCGGACACGGCATCAAGGGCTGAGGTCGCCTCATCGAGGATGAGGATCGGCGGATTTTTCAGGATGGCCCGGGCAATGGCGATGCGTTGCCGCTGGCCGCCGGAGAGGTTGAGGCCCCGCTCGCCGAGCATGGTCTCGTAAGCATCCGGAAATTCGCGAATAAAATCATGAGCAAAGGCCAGACGGGCCGCCTGTTCCACCTCGCTGTCCGTTGCGGAGGGCGAACCGAAGGCGATATTTTCCCGGATCGTCGCGTTGAAGAGGACGATATCCTGACTGACAAGCCCGATCAGTCTGCGCAGATCCGGCAGTTTCACCGCGCGCAGGTCATGGCCGTCGATCTCGATGCGACCGACGGTCGGGTCGTAATAGCGGGGCAGGAGATCGATGAAGGTCGTCTTGCCCGCCCCGCTCGGCCCGACAATGGCCACCACCTCCCCCTTGCCGATCCTCAGATCGATGGTGTCGAGGACCAGATCACCCTTGTCGCCGTAGCGATGGGAAACGTTCACATAACGGATCTCCCGCGTAAACGAGGGCAGCGGGATGTCACCGCTTTGCTCTTTCTCCATTCTCTCCAGCCACCAGATGCGATCGGTGGCGCCCATGATTTCATGAAAAATCGCATAGGAGCGGCCCACCTGCTTGACCGGATTGAAAATCATCACCACCGCGCCAAGGGAGGAAAAAAGATCACCGCTGGTGATCACCCCGTTGACCACCAGATTGCCGCCATACCAGATGACGATGGCCACGCCGACGCCGGTGGAGATATCGACGATGAACTTGGCCAGTTCCTTGTAGCGGACGATCTTCGTTTCCTGGCTGTAGTTGGAATGGCTGGTTTTTCGGAAACGGGCGGACTGTCCCTCCTCGTTGACAAAGATTTTTACCACCTTGGCGCCAACGGCCGCTTCACTAATAAAATGAGTCAGGGTTGCCACCGTCTGCTGAGCCTGGGTCCGTTTCATCTTGACGATACGGGCCACCTTGTTGGCTGCGCCGATCACCAGCGGCATACCGATGAGGGCAAGCAGGGTAATGTCCCAACGCCGGTAAAAGGCCACTCCGAGCAGTACGATGATGGTGGGAATCTCCTTGAACACGGTAAGCAGGGTATCACCGACCAGTCCCTGCACCAGGGTGGTGTCGGTCAGGATGCGGGAGATCATCTTGCCGGAGGATTCCTTGCCGAGCGAAGAGAGGGGCAGATGGAGCAGGTGTTCGTAAAGGCGGATGCGCAGATCCCGCACCAGCTTGATACCCGAGGAGCGCATCAGGTAGCTGTAAACCATTTCACAACTGCCGCGCACGGCATAGAGCAGGAGGATGACCACCGGCAGCCAGACCAGCATCGAAAACTTGTTTTCGACAAAGATGGAGTCGATGACAGGTTTCAGCAGCCAGGCAATGGCGCCACTCGCCCCGGAGGAGATAACGCTGAAGAGCAGGGCAAGCAGAACCCGGCCGGAGTATGGCCGAACCAGTCCGACGATTTTCTGGTCAAAAAGAGTGCCGAGGGAGAACGTTGCCATTGGCTCCTGCCAAACAAAGAACGATCAGACATGACGCTGCCTGCTCTGCGGCCCTGCCGATCGAATGATCCCACCGGAGAGCAAATAGGGAAATTTACTCTTCCCGGGGAATTTAAGCAAGACATAGTCGCCTGCCCGCAGCGGCAAAATGCCTGCCCGTCCCCACGGGGATCGGACAGGAGTTTCCGATTTTAGGCCTTGCAAGAAAAATCCAGGCCGTTAAACTAGGAGGCGGTCGGAAGCGCCGTCAGGTAATCCGGCCCACCCTGTCTCCTCAATCATCACTTTTCAGGAAAACACCATGCTGACCAAGGAACTGCTCGACATCCTCGCCTGCCCGAAATGCAAAGGCCCGGTGGAACTCAATGACACCAGGAACGGCCTGATCTGCCGGACCTGCAGGCTGATCTACAAGATCAGGGACGACATCCCGATCATGCTGATCGACGAGGCCAAACCCCTGGACGAGGAATCATGACGTCTCGCCAGGTCAAGGCGCGCTGTTTCGTCAACGCCCCCTTCAGTTATCTTGAGCAGAATCTGGACCGCTTTGTCGCCGAGGGGATTCAACCGGAAATCGGCCTGGAGGGCGATGTGCTCTACAGTCGAAGTCAAGACGATTTCAAACGGGTGGCGGACCGCCTGGTCACTGCCGGCCTCTCCTGCACCCTGCACGCCCCGTTTTTCGAACTGTCGATCGGCGCCCTTGACCCGTATATCCGCCAGGCGAGCCGCGACAAGATGCGCCTGGCCTTTGCGCTGATCCCGCTCTTTCAGCCGCGCTCCATTGTCTGCCACCTTGGTTTTGAGGAGAACAAGCACGGGTATAAGGAAAAGGAGTGGTTCAAATTCGCCCTGGAAGGATGGCGGGAATTGCTCGACCTTGCCGCCGCTCACGACACCCCCTTGATGCTCGAAAACACTTACGAAACCGGTCCGGACCAGCACAAAAAAATACTCACCGGCCTTGCTTCGCCTTTTGCCCGCTTCTGTTTCGATGTCGGCCATGTCCTGGCCTTTGCCAAAAATCGCTGGCAGGACTGGCTGCCGGAACTCGAGCCCTGGCTCGGCCAGCTCCATCTCCACGACAACCGCGGCGGCCATGACGCCCATCTGGCGCCGGGCCAGGGAATTTTCCCCTTTGCCGATTTTTTCGCCTACCTCAAGGCAAGGAATTTGTCGCCGCTTATCACCCTGGAGCCGCATCACGAAGGCGGCGTTGAGGCAGGCTTCGCCTTTCTGGAAAAAACAGACTGGCTCGATGAGCCGATTCATTAATGAGTTGATGCGTTGATTCGTTCACTGGTTGCGCAAGTTCGGCGACTCACGGACTGCACCAGGATGGCGACAACCAATCAACCAATCAACCAAGTCAAACCACCATGACCGATCAGACCAGTTCCGCCAACTTCGTTCATCTCCATGTCCACACCCAGTACAGCCTGCTGGACGGCGCCATCCGCATCAACGACCTGCTTGACAAATGCAGGGAGTTCGGGATGGACACGGTGGCCATCACCGACCACGGTTCCATGTATGGCGCCCTGGAGTTTTACGTCAAGGCGAAAAAGGCGGGCATCAAGCCGATCATCGGCTGCGAGTTCTACATCGCTCCCGGCTCCCGCAACGACAAGAGCGCGAAAAGCTCGGGCCGGGCGGCCTATCACATCATGCTGCTCGCCATGGACCATGGGGGCTACAAGAATCTGATGAAACTCGCCACCATCGCCCAATTGCAGGGTTTTCACTACAAGCCCCGCATCGACCGGGAGCTGCTGGTGGCCCACAGCGACGGGCTGATCGCCATGACTGCCTGTCTGCATGGCGAAATCCCTTACCTGATCGCCACTGAAAAAAACATGGAGATGGCCCGACAGAAGGCCAAAGAGCTCCGGGACATCTTCGGCGACCGCCTCTATCTTGAACTCCAGGAAAACGGCATGGAGGAGCAGCGCATCGCCAACCAGGGGTTGAAACAGCTCTCCCGGGAACTGGCCATTCCGCTGGTCGCCACCAACGACTGCCACTACCTCAATCGCGAGGAATACAAGGCCCACGAGCTGCTGCTCTGTATCCAGACGGGTAAGACCATCATGGATACCAGCCGTTTCAGATTCAGCACCGACCAGCTCTATTTCAAATCACCGCAGGAGATGCGCGACCACTTCGTCGACTGTCCGGAGGCCATCGCCAACACGGTAACCCTCGCTGCCCGCTGCAATCTGGAAATCCCCTTCGGCAACCATTATTTTCCCATCTTTCCGGTGCCGGAGGGCGAAACCCTCGACTCGGTCTTCGAGCAGACCGCCCGCGCCGGTTTCAAGGAACGGATGCAGGAGCTGCGTAAACGGCAGGAGGTGAGCCAGGAGCTTGAGAAAACCTACCGCAAGCGACTCGACATGGAGATCGACGTCATCAAGACCATGGGTTTTCCCGGTTACTTCCTCATCGTCGCCGACTTCATCAACTGGGCCAAGAATCACGATATCCCGGTCGGCCCGGGCCGCGGCTCCGGCGCCGGCAGTCTCATCGCCTACTGCATGCGCATCACCGATATCGACCCCATTCCCTACGGGCTCATCTTCGAACGTTTTTTGAACGTCGAGCGCCAGTCCATGCCCGATTTTGACGTGGATTTCTGTCAGGAGCGGCGCGGCGAGGTGATCAGGTACGTCCACGAGAAATACGGCGGCGACGATCATGTCGCCCAGATCGTCACCTACGGCTCCATGAAGGCCAAGGGGGTCATCCGCGATGTCGGCCGGGCCCTCGGCATGCCGTTCGGCGATGTGGACCGCATCGCCAAACTGGTGCCGGACGAACTGAAAATGACGATCAAAAAGGCGCTGGAGGAGGAGCCGCGCCTCAAAGACCTCTACCAGCGCGACGAGCAGGTGAAACAGCTCATCGACATCGCCAGAGTGCTGGAGGGACTGCAGCGTCACACCTCCATCCACGCCGCCGGCGTCGTCATCTCGCCCGAGCCGATGGTGGAGTATCTGCCGGTCTGCAAGGGACCCAAGGGCGAGGTGCTGACCCAGTACGACATGAAGTACACCGAGATGACCGGGCTGATCAAATTCGATTTTCTCGGACTCAAGACGCTGACCGTCATCAACCGGGCGTTGAAGCTGATTGCGGCGGAGCGGAGTGAGCCGCTTGATATCAGCGCCATCCCCATGGATGATCCGAAAACCTACGATCTGCTCTGCAAGGGTGACGCCCTGGGCGTCTTCCAGCTGGAGAGCTCGGGCATGCGTCA
>CAZUZJ010000076.1:0-9814 GCA_964624225.1 uncultured Desulfobulbia bacterium
GGATGCTGTCGGCGAGGCCTTGCCCCGCCGGTCGGAGATGAGCCGTGCGGAGCGGCAAATTGTCATGGCCGAAAACGACATCATCCTGAAAAAGGCGCCTTATCTGCCATCAGTGTCCCTGTCCGCCTCTTATGAGCGCATGGGGGACGAGGTGAGCGGCGCCCCTTACTCCCACGGCCCCCATGAGGTGAAAACCATCAAGGCCATGGCCAGCTGGAAGTTGTGGACCTGGCGACAGGATCGTGACGAGGTCGTTGCCGCAGAAGAAAACCTTAAAAAAACAAAAGAGCTGGCAACAGTAATCCGCAATGAGGTGACCCTTGACGTCAGAGATGCTTTTCTGCGGCGGCAACAGGCAAAGAAAAGAATCGCTGTGACGGAAAAGGCCATTGAACACGCCCGGGAAAATTATCGGATCAACAAGGCGCAGTATCAGGTTCAGCTTGCCACTTCCACCGCTGTTCTTGACGCCCAGACCCTGTTGACCCGGGCCATGACCAATTTTCACGATGCCCTCTACGATTATCATCTGGCAGAGGCGGCACTGGACAGGGCAAGGGGTGTTTTCGGCACACTCTCTACGACTCAGAATGAATAAAAAACTGCTTTACATCGAAACATTCGGCTGCCAGATGAATGACCGGGATTCGGAAATCATGCGGCAGCTTTTACGGCCCGGATACGACTCTGCCGCCTCGCTGCAGGAAGCCGATGCCATTATCGTCAACACCTGCAGCATCCGCGGCAAGGCTGAACAGAAGGCCTACAGCCTGCTCGGCGCCCTGCGCCGGAGAAAGCGGGAAAGGCCGGGCCTGATCATTGCCGCCACCGGCTGTGTCGCCCAGCAGGAGGGGGCGAAGATGCTTTCCCGGATGCCCCATGTCGATCTTGTCGTCGGACCGCAGCATATTTATCGCCTGCCCGACCTGTTCCGCCAGGCGGAATCCGGCAGTGGCGGCATCGTCGCCATTGAGCAGGACACGGCCTTCCGGATCCCCCCTTTCCTCCCTTCCCTCCGTCATGGCCAGCCCCACAAACGTTTTGTCACCATTATGCAGGGTTGCAACAATTTCTGCACCTACTGCATCGTCCCATACACCCGTGGTCGGGAGATCAGCCGGCGGACCGATGATATCCTGACTGAAATTCGCCACCTGGCGGCCGGTGGTGTCCGCGAGATCACCCTGCTTGGCCAGAACGTCAACTCCTACGGCAACGATCAGCCGGCCGGTGAACGCACCTCTTTTGCCAGCCTGCTGCGCCAGGTCGCCGGGATCTCCGGGATCGAGAGAATCCGCTTTACCACCTCAAACCCCAAGGATCTCTCCGAGGAGTTGATGCGCTGCTTTGCCGACCTGGACAAGCTGTGTCATCATTTTCATCTGCCGGTGCAGGCGGGTTCCAACCCGGTGCTCAAACGGATGAATCGTCGATATACCCTTGAAGACTATCTGGAGAAGGTGGAGAAACTTCGCGGCTATTGCCCGGAAATCGCCCTCACCACCGATATTATTGTTGGTTTTCCGGGGGAGAGTCGGCAGGATTTTGAGTCTACCATGGATCTGCTCCGCCTGGTGCGGTATCATGGCGCTTTTTCGTTCAAATATTCAAGCCGACCGCCGGCCCGTTCCTGTGATTTTGCCGAAACGGTGAGTGAGGAGGAAAAAATCGAGCGACTGGCTGAACTGCAGGAGCTGCAAAAGGAAATCTCGCTTGCCCGCAACCGGGAGTACCTCGGCAAAACAGTGCGCCTGATGGTGGAAGGAGAAAGCAGATCAGACGACGGTAGTCAGTGGGCCGGCCGCAGCAGCAGCAATCACACGGTCAACTTCATCTCCCCTGCCCCGCTGTTTCCTGGACAGTTTGTTGATGTCATCATCCGCGAGGCCTGCCTCAACTCCCTGCGGGGCGAAATGTTATGATCTTTTATCCCGTCAGGAACAAGATCCCATCACGATAAGGAGAACATCCATGATCGATCTGCATACCCACTGTTTCTTCAGCGACGGCGCACTGGTGCCGGCCGAACATCTGCGTCGGGTCGAGGTGCTCGGCTACGAGGCCATCGCCATCACCGATCATGCCGATTCGTCCAATATCGATTTTCTTGTTCCCCGCATTCTCAAAGCAGCTCAGGATATGAACCGCTACGCCACCACCCGGCTGCTGGCCGGTATCGAGCTGACCCATGTCCCGCCGGAACTGATGGCGCAATTGACTGCCTATGCACGTGAACTCGGGGCCCAGGTGGTGGTCGGTCATGGTGAGACCATTGTCGAACCGGTCCGGCCGGGCACCAACCGGGCAGCCATCGAGGCCGGCGTCGACGTGCTGGCTCATCCCGGCTTCCTCAGCCGTGAGGATGCCCGACTGGCGGCGGAAAAAGGGGTGATGATCGAGCTGTCCGGCCGCAAGGGGCATTCCCTCACCAATGGCCATGTGGCGAAAATCGCCGAGGAGTGCGGGGCGCGGCTGGTGATCAACGCCGATGCCCACGGCCCGGGTGATTTTCTTACTGCGGAGATGGCTCGCAAGGTTGCTTTGGGCGCCGGGTTGAGCCGTGAACGCTACGAGGGGATTCGTCGTGATATGGCGGACTTTGTCCGATCCATCAGGTAAGATGGCGTTGCAAAAAAAAAATCTTTTTTTCACCACAGGGCCCGGAGAGCACGGCGCAAATGTATTGAATAACAAAAAGTTATCGCCGTGGGCTCTGTGATCTCTGTGCTTGATTTTCAGTTTGCC
Organism: uncultured Desulfobulbia bacterium; assembly: GCA_964624225.1. Lineage (GTDB taxonomy): Bacteria > Desulfobacterota > Desulfobulbia > Desulfobulbales > SURF-16 > DB1. The sequence goes on from CAZUZJ010000076.1 coordinate 2,746, forward strand.
TGTCGCCAAGCCGGCAATAGCCGGTGATCCCGGCCAGTTTTGCCGGCCCGATGCCGGGCACGTCAAGCAGCTCGTTTATCCGGGAAAAGCCATTGCGCTCCTCTCTGAGGGCGATGATCCGTTGGGAAATGGCAGGACCGATGCCGGGGATAATCTGCAGCAGTTCCTCGTCCGCCTGATTGAGATCAATGGGAAGAAAGAAAAGGGGTGCGAACTCCTGCTGTCCGGCAGTGCGGAGCAGATGGGCCGGCGGCAGGGTTGCCGCCGGCGGGGCCTGATCGCGAAAAAAGAATGAAACAAGGCTGGCCAGGACGATCAGCAGACCTGCGCCTGCCAGGACGACGATGCGGTCATCCCCGTTCTGGCAGGCTTTCGGCTCCTCATGCCGGCTGTTTCCGTTTTTCATCCTTCATCAGTTTATAGCTGATACTGTCCACCAGCGCCTGCCAGCTTGCCTCAAGGATATCATGGGAGACACCGACGGTGCCCCATTCGGTCTCCTTGTCACGTGATTCAATCAGCACCCTGACCCGGGCCCCGGTGCCATGCTCGCTGGCCAGGACGCGGACCCGGTAATCCCTGAGCCACATCTCGGCAAGGGTCGGATAAAACCGGGACAGTGCCTTGCGGAGGGCATTGTCCAAGGCATTGACCGGACCATCGCCCAGGGCCGCGGTATGGACCATCTCGCCGCCCACCTCAAGACGAATGGTTGCCTCAGCCTGGGGCGGCTGATCCATATCGTTTTTCTGGTTGATGACCCGAAAACCGAGCAGGGTAAAGTATCGGCGCTGGACGCCGAGAGCGCGGCGCATCAACAGCTCGAAAGACGCCTCTGCCCCTTCATACTGAAAGCCCTGATCTTCCAGGGTCTTCAACTCCTTGAGGATCGAGGTGACCACCGGATCATGACTGTCGATATCGATGCCGAACTTTTTCGCCTTGTGCAGGACATTGCTGCGCCCCGACTGATCTGAGATGAGAATGCGGCGGATGTTGCCGATCCTCTCCGGATCGATGTGTTCATAGGTCAACGGGTTGCGCTTCACCGCACTGACATGGATGCCGCCCTTGTGGGCAAAGGCCGAGGCGCCGACATAGGGCTGGTAACGGTTGTGCGGCAGATTGGCCAGCTCGTTGACAAAACGGGAGGTCTCGCTGAGTTTTTTCAGGTTGCCGGCGGCCGTGAACTGATAGCCCTGCTTCAGGGCCAGGGCCGGAATAACAGAAGTCAGATTGCAGTTGCCGCACCGCTCACCGTAACCATTGATGGTGCCCTGGACCTGCGAGGCGCCCATGGCAATGGCGACCAGGGAATTGGCCACCGCCGTTTCCGAATCGTTGTGGGCGTGGATACCGAGCTCCACCTCGTGTCCGCTGCGGGCCAGAAAGTTGCGCACCTCCTGGAATATCTCTGGCAACTCGGTGGGCAGGGTGCCGCCGTTGGTGTCGCACAGCACCAGGATTTCCGCCCCGCCCCGCACCGCCCGATCAAGGCTTGCCAGGGCGTAGTCCCGGTTGTGCTTGAAGCCGTCGAAAAAGTGTTCGGCGTCGTAGAAAAGATGCCTGACATGGGGCCGGAGATGGGCCAGTGAATCCTCGATGATGAGCAGATTATCCTCAAGCTCGATGCGCAGCGCCTCGCGGACATGGATATCCCAGCTCTTGCCGAAGATGGTGATCACCGGGGTGCGGGCCGCAATCAGGGCCTGGAGGTTGGCGTCGGCATCGACGGGATTATGAAAGAGCCGGGTGCTGCCAAAGGCGGCGAGCTGCACCTGCTTGAGTTCATAATTGCGCATCTCTTCGAAAAAGCGGGTCGCCGCAGGATTAGCGCCGGGCCAGCCGCCTTCGACAAAATCGATACCCAGCTCGTCGAGTTTCAGGGTGACCCGGACCTTGTCCTCCACGGACAGGTTGAAGTTTTCCGCCTGGCATCCGTCACGCAGGGTGGTATCGTATATTGTCAGTCGTCTGCTCATGATTTCTCCGGTTTACTGGTGTTCTTCCAACGGGGCATTTTCCTTGTCCAGCTCAAAGGCGTCGTGCAGGGCGCGGACGGCGAGCTCGGTGTACTTTTCGTCGATAATGCAGGAGATCTTGATCTCTGAGGTGGAGATCATCAGAATATTGATGTTTTCCCGCGCCAGGATATGAAACATGGTGGTGGCAATGCCGGAATGATTGCGCATGCCGACACCGACGATGGATACCTTGGCGATTTTCTGGTCACCGGTGACGCTTTCCGCCCCTATCTCTTTGGCGATCTTTTCCACGATCGGCATCGCCCGGTCATAATCGGTGCGGGGAACGGTGAAGGTCATGTCCGTCATCTCGCCTTCCCGGGTATTTTGAATAATCATGTCCACCACGATGCCGGCATCGGAAATCGGATTGAAGATGCGTGAGGCGATGCCCGGTTTGTCCGGCACCCTGGTGAAGGTGATGCGCGCCTCATTTTTGTTGTATGTTACCCCTGAAACCAGCATGGATTCCATCATTTTATCCTCCTCAACGACCCATGTCCCCGGTGTCTGCGTAAAGGTTGACCGGACATGGACCGGTACTTTGTATCGTTTCGCCAGGCCCACGGAACGGATATCCAGCACCTTGGCGCCGAGGCTCGCGAGTTCCAGCATTTCATCGTAGGTTATTCTGTCAATCTTGCGGGCCGAGGGACAGACGTTGGGGTCGGTGGTGTAAACCCCTTCGACATCGGTGAAGATTTCGCACTCATCCGCCTTGAGCGCCGCGGCCAGGGCCACTGCCGTGGTGTCGGAACCGCCCCGGCCCAGGGTGGTGATGTCTCCTTCTTCTGTCACGCCCTGAAAACCGGCGACAACGACAATCCTGCCATGGTTGAGATGATTATTAATCAGATCGGCGTTGATCTCCTTGATGCGCGCCTTGGTATGCATGGCATCGGTGCTGATCTTTACCTGGTCGCCGAGCAGGGAAATCGAATCAAGCCCGGCCGCCTTGACCGCCATGGCAAACAGGGCCACCGTGATCTGCTCGCCGGTGGCCAGCAAAACATCCATCTCCCGCGGGTCGGGAATGGTCTGTATCTGTTTGCCGAGATCGACCAGGCGATTGGTCTCACCGGCCATAGCCGACAGGACGACAACCATGCGGTTGCCTTTCCGGTGGCTTTCCATGACCCGGTTCGCCACGGCCTTGATTTTTTCCGGATTGGCAACAGAGGTACCGCCAAATTTTTGAACAATTAACGCCATTGAACGAGACACTCCTGTCAAAATTCGTGATGGGCGGTATCTGACGATACACCCGATTGCAAGACTTTACCCCGGACAACTCCTTCCGGAACGAGGCAGCGGCCCATGCCGGCATGAAAATTTCATACAGAAGGCACGGGTCTTGCGTATGCCCGTCGTCACCGTGAGAGCCCGAAAATATCAATAATTACCAGGAAACACGGCGGATTATCAAGGAGAAAGAGAACCTCATTGAAAAAAGTCCGTTCGCCAAACAACACGAGCCGGTCGCGACTGCACCACATAACGTATCAAAATATAAGTACATTTTCTTTTTTACAAAATTAGGTATTGTAATAACAGACGGATCTTGCTAGAAAATTGATGATCGTTGCCAAAGAGCGCAGAGGATTTTCCGAAAATCTCCTGCCCTACTTCGGTCGCCGGGATAAGCGTCTTTTGCGATACCGTCACCGGCAGAGCATGGTTTTTTCATGCCTGTAAAAGAGGACTTTTTATGACGAAGGAACACAAAACGCTGCTGATGAATTTCGCCATTGCTGTTTTTGTCGCCGCCGGCATCATCGCCGGTCTTGCCCGTTTCCAGACCAACCTGTCTCCATCCGACGCCACCGCATCATTGCCGCCCGTTGAAGAGACCGCTCTGCAACCCATCGAACCGGCCGGCGATTACTTTCACACCCTGGTCGAAGGCCGGCTGCTGCGTGGCGAATCCCTGAGCGCGTCGCTGGCAAGAGACAACCTCCCGGCCGAGGTGCGACGTCAGATTGTCGACTATCTGGCGGACTGCCTGGATTTTCGTCGTCTGCATCCCAATGACACCTATCGAGTCTACCTGGACGAGGAGGGAAAACTGCTGCGTTGCGAATACGAATCCGGTCCTCTCGACAGTTATTCCGTTATCAGGGAAAACGGCGACACCTTCAAGGCGCAGAAAGAGCCGGTTGACCTTAACGTCAAGACCTGCATGGTTGACGGTCAGATTTCCTCTTCCCTCTTTGATGCTTTTTCCCGCTCCAATCTGCAACCTTCCCTGCTGTATGCCTTTGCCGACATCTTTGCCTCCCGGATCGATTTCAATACGGAAACCCGCAAAGGTGATACCTTCCGCCTCGTTTTTGAAGAGTATTACAAGGATGACTCTTTCATCGGCTACGGCAAAATTCTCTTTGCCCGCTACCAGCAGGGTGACTCCCATTCGTTCGAAGGCTATCATTACGCAACGGACGATCAGGACCATGGCGCTTACTATGACGCCGCAGGCAATGAGCTCGGCGCCTTTTTCATCAAGTCGCCGGTTCCGGTCGGGCGGGTCACCTCCAGCTTCACCCATAATCGCCGGCATCCCATTCTCGGGGTTGTTCGCCCTCATCTCGGTGTTGATCTCGCCGCACCGGTCGGCACCCCGATCATGGCAGCGGCGGATGGCAAGGTTGTCTCCGTGGGGTTTGAAGGCGGTTTCGGCCGACAGATCGTCCTTTCCCATCAGGGCGGGTTCAAGACCTATTACGGTCATCTCTCCCGTTTTGCCAAAGATCTGAAAAAAGGCAGCATGGTCAGTCAGAAGGATATAATCGGTTATGTCGGTTCTTCCGGTCTTTCAACCGGACCGCATCTTGATTACCGGGTTGAACATCGGGGGCATTTCAAGGATCCGCTCTCCCTGGAAATGGACGCCCGCAGCGTCCTGGCAGGCGCTGATCTGGAGCGCTTCCGGCAAAACATCACGGAAATGTCCAGCATGATCGCTTCCGCTACCGCCCCCCAGACCCTCTATGTACGACGTATGGTGGTGCAGTCCGACGAAAAGATCAGGCTGCTGTAGCGATATTGTCCCCTCTTCCCTTTAACATTGTCCTGGTGGAGCCGGAAATCCCCCCCAACACCGGCAGTATCGCCCGTCTCTGCGGCGCGACTGATACGGTGCTCCATCTGGTTCGTCCACTCGGATTCAGCACTGACGACCGCTATCTGAAGCGCGCCGGTCTTGATTACTGGCAATACGTCACCATCACCTACTGGGACAGTCTTGACCAGTTTCTTGTCGCCCAGACAGAAACAAAACTCTTTTTTTTCAGCAAGAAGGCAGCACAACCCTATACCGGGGCGTCCTTCAATCCAGGCGATTTTCTCATCTTCGGCAAGGAAACAAAAGGGCTGCCCGCGGATATTCTTCGCCTCTATCATGACCGCTGTTATTTTCTCCCGATGGCAAATCCTCACATCAGGAGCCTCAATCTGGCCATGGCGGCTGGCATTGTTCTTTATGAAGCAATTCGGCAATTGGAGTGTCGGAAATAATTTTTTTTCTCCTTTACCCTCTTTCTGCATCTTGCTATTATTTCTTTATTTCCTAAACAAATTCCGACTTTTTCTGTTTTGCCGTAAATGAAAAAAATTCTCGTTGTTGACAACAATCCTGTCATCAGAAAGCTCCTCTCTTCAGCCCTGGAAAAAGAACATTTCACGGTCATGGCAGCAGAGGATGGACTTTCCGCCTTTGATCTGCTTTCCGGATTCACCCCGGACATCATCTTTCTTGATCTGGTCATGCCGAACATCAACGGCGAACAGTTCTGTCGGATGGTTGCGAAACGAAACGATCTCGCCGACACGACCATTATTGTTATCTCCGGCGTTGCGGTGGAGGCCGGGGGAGAATGTGAGATTCAGGGAGTGCAGGCCTGCATTGCCAAAGGACCGAACCTGGTCCATCATGTTGTCCATGCCGCCCGCACCTTTGCCGGAAAAAAGTGCCCGAAAGACATCCATCCGGTCTACGGACCGGACGAGGTGTTTCCCCGGGAAATCTCACGGGAACTGCTGGCAGCCAATCGCCATCTACGGGTGGTGCTCAACAACATGAGCGAAGGCATCATGGAGCTCGCGCCCGACAACAGAATTATCTTTGCCAATCCGGCGGCGGCTTTGCTGGCTGGGGTGGCCATGGAGACGCTGCTTGCCCATGACTTTACCGCTCTTTTCACCGGAGAGGATCGGGAGCTGGTCACTGATATCCTGCGTTGCGGACGGACGGAAATGCCGGCCCGGATTGACGAGGAAAAGCCGGTTTTTTTTAACAACCGTCAGGTTTCCATCCATTTTCTGCCGGTTCAGGATCGGGAAAGCCGAACGATCATCGCCATGATCAAGGATATCAGTAAAACAAAAATTGCAGAAAACAGACTCAAGGAGGCCAAGGAATATCTTTCGTCGATTTTCCATGCCGTGCAGGCCGGCATCCTTGTCATCGATGCCGAAACAAACCGGATCGTTGATGCCAATCCCAAGGCCCTTGAACTCTTCGGTCTGCGCAAAAACCAGATGGAAGGTCGTCTTTACGAGGAATTCGTTCCTTTCTCGCAGGATCAGGATGGATCATCAATACTGGATAAACGGGAAGGCTTTCGTCCGCCGCGAACCAGAACCATCACCAACGGCCGGGGAGAGCCGATCCATATTCTCAAAACCACGAGTGATTGTCTGATCAACGAGCGAAAATTTTTCATCAAAAGTTTTCTCGACATTTCCGAGCAGAAAAAACTGGAGGAGAAACTCCATGTCCTGTCGATAACCGATGAACTGACCGGTCTGCTTAATCGCCGTGGTTTTTTTATGATGGCCAACAAACAGCTGCGCATCGCCGACAGAAATCAGGGCCGTCTGCTGCTGCTTTTTGCCGATGTTGACAATCTCAAAGTCGTCAACGATACCTATGGACACGATATCGGCGACGCCCTGCTGGTCAGGGTCAGCGCCATTCTTTCCTCCTTCAGAAGTTCGGACATTATCGGGCGGCTGGGGGGGGATGAGTTTGCGGTGCTGGTTTCAGA
>CAZUZJ010000077.1:0-9785 GCA_964624225.1 uncultured Desulfobulbia bacterium
CGGTTTTTTCTTTTTCAGCCTTGATCTTTTCCTTCAGGACGTTGAAACGAAAATAGAGACTCTTGAAGAGCTTTTCATCCTTGTCCGGGTCAAACTCATCCGACTCATAGAGGTTGACGATATGGGCCATGGCCTCCTTGAGGAAATCAATCGACTCGGACGGGGTATTCTCCCCCCGTCTCTTGACATACTCAAGCACGCTGCCCGCCATGATCAGAATGGAATGGGCCGCCTTCCTGCTTTTAAAACGCTGCTTGAGGCAGGCAAAGGCCGCCTCCAGCAGTTCGATTCTCTTCTCGCTGAGTCCCCAGTCCTGGGCGATGATTTCCATCTTCAGGCGCTTGATCGACTCATCAATGGAAAGCTGGATCACATTTTTCTCCCCAAAAAAAACGAACGCCACCGATCATCTTTACATTGTATGACATCCATTATATCCTGGGGTATTTTTACCAGTATTTTGCCCGAGCTGCAAGAAAAGCGCATCACCGCCACTGAAAAGAAACCCTGATGACCATCACGATTCTCGCCATTTTCGCCTTTGCCCTCGGCGCCATTGTCGGCAGTTTTCTCAATGTCGCCATTCTCCGCCTGCCGGTTCCCGGCCAGTCGGTGGTCTTTCCCGCCTCTCACTGTCCGGCCTGCAAGAGGCCGCTCGCCTGGTACGACAACATTCCGCTGCTGAGCTTCCTCATCCTGCGCGGCAGATGCCGGACCTGCCGCGCCGCCATCTCCTGGCAGTATCCGGCCGTCGAACTGGCGATGGCGCTCTTCTCCCTGGCGCTTGTCCTCCATTTTGATTTCCCCTCGCCCTTTTTCGGCTTTTTTCTTTTTACCGCCGCGCTGCTGGTGATCATTGTCATTGATTTCAGGCACCAGCTCATCCCGGACATCATCAGCCTTCCCGGCATCCTGATCGGTTTTGCCTTTTCCTTTTTCAACCCCCTGGTTGCATGGAGCGATTCCGGTCTCGGCATTCTCTTTGGCGGCGGCTCCCTCTTTCTCGTCACCTGGGGCTATTATCTGCTCACCGGCCGGGTCGGGATGGGGGGCGGCGACATCAAGCTGCTTGCCATGATCGGCGCCTTCCTCGGTTACCAGTGCCTCCCCTTTGTCATTTTCAGCAGCGCGCTCCTCGGCAGCCTGGGGGGTATCGCCGCCATGATCAAACAGAAAAAGGGGGGGCAGACGGTTATCCCCTACGGTCCGTTTCTGGCGACCGGCGCTCTGCTTTATCTCTTTTTTGCTCCGCAGATCCAATTTTATCTACGATCCCTTTTACTCCCGCACTAGCATATGGTATGGTTAACACCATAGCAGCCGAGGGGCCAGAATGGGGACGGGCAGGGCATGAACACCTCCCCGTTTTGCCAAACAGACAGCGGAAACACCATGGACGAATCAAGCGCATACAGCTTTTCCAATATCATTGCCCGCAGCGCCAGGATGCTGGCAATTTTCAGGACCATCAAAAAAATCGCTGATTTCAAGACCTCAATTCTGATCACCGGCGAATCCGGCACCGGCAAGGAGTTGATCGCCAAGGCGATTCACGCCAACAGTTCCCGCCGGGATTTTCCCATGATCGCCGTCAACTGTGGCGGCATCCCGGAAACCCTGCTGGAAAGTGAACTGTTCGGGCATGCCAAGGGCGCCTTCACCGATGCCTACAAGGTCAAGAAGGGACTCTTCGAGGAGGCGGACGGCGGCACCCTCTTCCTCGACGAGATGGGTGAACTTCCCCTTTCCCTGCAGGTCAAGCTCCTCCGCGCCCTGCAGGAGGATGAAATCCGGCCCTTGGGCGACAGCAGAACCGTCAAGGTGGATGTGCGGATCATCACCGCCACTGCCCGCAATCTCGGCGACATGGTCAACAAGAGTCTCTTCCGCGAAGACCTTTTTTACCGGATCAATGTCCTGACCATCGAGGTCCCCCCCCTGCGTGACCGCCGCGAGGACATCCCCCTGCTGGTCGATCATTTCATCACCAAGTACAATCACCGTCTCGGCCTGGAGATCAAGGGCGTCCATCCCGAGTGCATGCAACGGCTGATGACCTATAACTGGCCGGGCAATGTCCGCGAGCTGGAAAACGTCATGGAACGAAGCATGGTGCTGGCCGAAGACGCAACCCTGACCGCGGAAATCCTGCCGCCGGAACTGCTGCGCCAGAGCCCGCTTGCCGACCCCGACCTGATCTTCTGGGACGAGTTTTCCATCAAGGCCAATGCCAAAAAGCTCGAACGCCAGCTTATTCTCAAAGCCCTGGAGGAAACAAAAGGCAACAAAACCAAGGCCGCTTCCCTCCTGGAAATCAGCCTGCCCGCCCTGCTTTACAAAATCAAGGAATACAGCATCGCCCCTTGACCTCTGCCGGTCGTGCCGTTTCCCCTTCCCCTTTTTCCTCTCCCGTATTTTTTTCTTGACTTTTCCTCCCCTGAAAGTGGATTCTATTTGACAATCCCTCCAAATATTAATAGGTTTATCCTTTTTTAATAACTATTATTAGAATCGCCATGCTAACCAAAATACTCTCTTTCTATGTCGATGGTTTCCGGTCGATGACTATCGGTCGCAAACTGTGGGCGATCATCATCATTAAGCTCTTTGTCATGTTTGCGATCCTCAAGGTTTTCTTTTTCCCCGACTATCTGGAAAAAAATTTTTCAAATGACGAGGAGAGGGCTGCCCATGTTCTGGACAACATCACGCAGCACCCTCGCAACACTCACCAACGGAGGTTGTAATGGTTGAACACATCGATCTGACCCAGGTCAACTGGGCGCGGGCCCAGTTTGCGCTCACAGCCATGTACCACTGGATATTCGTCCCACTGACCCTGGGACTCTCCTTTCTGGTGGCCTTTTTTGAAAGCATCTACGTCCGCACCGGCAATGAGGAATGGAAACGGATCACCAAATTCTGGATGACCCTCTTTGGCATCAACTTCGCCATCGGCGTCGCCACCGGCATCATCCTCGAATTTGAATTCGGCACCAACTGGTCCAACTACTCGTGGATGGTCGGCGATATCTTCGGCGCGCCGCTGGCAGTGGAAGGCATCTTTGCCTTCTTTCTCGAAGCGACCTTCTTTGCCGTCATGTTCTTCGGCTGGAACCGGGTCTCAAAAGGGTTTCACCTTTTTTCCACCTGGATGGTGGCTGTCGGCTCCAACCTCTCCGCCCTGTGGATCCTTGTCGCCAACGGCTGGATGCAGTTTCCCACCGGCATGAAATTCAACCCGGACAGCGCCCGCTTTGAAATGGAGAACTTCTGGGCGGTGCTCTTTTCACCGGTGGCGATCAGCAAGTTCACCCATGCCACCAGTTCCAGCTTTCTCCTCGCCGCCCTCTTCGTGGTCGGCGTTTCCTCCTGGTTTCTGCTGAAAGAGCGCCACCAGGCCATGGCCAAGAAAAGCATTATCGTTGCCTCGGTCTTCGGCCTGCTCTCCTCGGCCTACGTTGGTTTCACCGGCGACGAGGCGGCCTATACCGTGGCCCAGAAACAACCGATGAAGCTCGCCGTCATGGAAGGACTTTTTGACGGCCGGACCAGCGCGCCCCTCGTCCTGGCCGGCTTGATCAACAGCGCCAAGGAGCCTGGCGACACCCAGGACGCCTTCAGCGTCGAGATCGCGGTGCCGGGTCTGCTCTCCCTGCTCGCCAACCGCGAGGCCGGCTCCTTTGTCCCCGGCGTCAACGACCTGGTCTTCGGCAACCCGGAGCATAACATCGTCGGCGCCCAGGAGCGGATCGAGAAGGGCAAGATCGCGGTGGAACTCTTGCGCACCTACAAGGAGGCAAAGAAAAACGGCGATGACAACATCGCCGCCGCGGCGCTGAACGCCTTTGCCGGATTCCAGGAAAATCTCGGTTACGGCTATCTCAACCACCCGGCCGAAGCGGTGCCGCCCATCGGCATCACCTTTTACGCCTTCCATATCATGGTGATTCTCGGCACCCTCTTCCCCTTGGTGTTTCTCGCCTTTCTCTTTTATGCGGCGAAAAACACCCTGCCCTACCAGCGCTGGCTGCTCAACCTGGGCATCCTCTGTGTGCCGCTCGGTTACATCGCCTCCCAGGCCGGCTGGGTGCTGGCCGAAGTCGGCCGTCAGCCCTGGGCGATTCAGGGACTGTTGCCGGTGACGGTGGCCACTTCCAATCTCACCACCGGCACGGTGCAGACCACCTTCTTCATTTTTCTCATCCTCTTCACCCTGCTGCTGATCGCCGAAATCAGCATCATGGCCAAACAAATCAAAATCGGCCCGGAGGGCAATTGAAATGATCGGAAAACTTGATTATGCGACACTGCAACAGCTCTGGTGGATCATCGTCTCCCTGGTCGGCTCACTCTTCCTCTTCCTCACCTTTGTCCAGGGCGGCCAGACGCTTCTCTTCACCGTTCCCCGCAATGACGAAGAAAAGAGCCTGATGGTCACGTCCCTGGGCCGCAAATGGGAGCTGACCTTCACCACCCTGGTCCTGTTCGGCGGCGCCCTGTTCGCCGCCTTCCCGAAATTTTACGCCACCAGTTTCGGCGGTGCTTACTGGGTGTGGATGCTGATCCTCTTCACCTTCATCATCCAGGCGGTGAGCTATGAATACCGCAAAAAACCGCAGAATTTCCTCGGCGCCACCACCTACGAGGCCTTTCTCTTCATCAACGGCAGCGTCGGCATTCTGCTCATCGGCGCCGCGGTGGGAACCTTCTTCACCGGTTCGAGCTTTTCCCTCAACGAGATGAACCAGGTGACCTGGCAGACCCCCTATCGCGGCCTGGAGGCGGCCCGTAACTTCTTCAATCTCTCCCTCGGCCTCTTTCTGGTCTTCAACGCCCGGGTGCTGGGGGCGATGTACCTGATCAACAACATCGACCATCAGGAGCTGAACACCCGCTGCCGCCGTTCGGCCTGGAGAAGCTTTCTCTGGTCCCTGCCCTTTCTGCTCTTCGTCCTCGGCAACCTGCTCTTCATGGAAGGCTATGCGGTCAACCCGGAAAACGGCCACGTCTTTATTCAGAAAGGCAAATATCTGCAGAATCTTGCCGGGTGTCCGGGTGCCCTCGTCCTGCTGCTGCTTGGTCTCACCCTCGTCATTTACGGGGTGTTCATCACCTGCTTCAAGGGGAAAAACAACGGCATCTGGCATGGCGGGATCGGCACCGTGCTGGTCGGGATGGCGGTCTTTTTCCTCGCCGGCTTTAACAACACCGCCTTTTACCCCTCCTCCCATGATCTGCAGAGCAGCCTGACCATCTACAATGCGTCAAGCAGCCACTACACCCTGACAGCCATGACCTATGTCGCGCTGGGCGTGCCCTTTGTCCTGGCCTATATCGCCTATGTCTGGCGATTGATGGACCGCAAGCCGCTCACCTCGACGGATATGGCCGGCAAAAATGCGGAAGAGATGTATTAAAAAAAGAAAAATCCGCGCGGTGGCGCGGATTACAGAAACGGAGAGAATACGATGACTGCGATACTCATCTTCAGCTGGATCGGCCTGGTGATCCTTTCCTACCAGGGGGCGCTTTTTGCCCTGAAAAAGACCGACAACCTTTAGGCCCACGCTTTACCGATGCCGCGGCGCATTGTCGCGGCATCGGCATCATCTTCTCTATCGTCATTTCACCGGCAAGCGGAATCCCCGGGAGGGACCATGAACGATCTGGACAATTTCACCGCCAAAGACATGATTGAACAGATGGCCCTGCTGGATGACATTGCCGAGAAACAGCGCAAGGAGATGGTGCCGGAACTGATGAGCCTGCTGGCGGAAAAAAAATGCGAACAGGCCACCCATGAAATGATCTATCATACCCTGTTTGGTTTGATGGAGGATGATGCGGCGCTGATCAAGGCGGGGATCCGCCACCCCTCATACCGGGTCCAGCTGCTCAGCATCCGACGCTGCCGTAAATCCCGACTCACCGCGGCCAGGGATGACCTGATCGAGATCCTGCGGGCGAGCAGCGACAACGAGGTGATCGGCGAGATCATCATGACCTTGGGCAGCTTCCACGACCCGGCCCTGATTGACACCCTCTGCCCTTATCTCTTTCATCCGGACCCGACGATCCTCTCCTGCACCATGACGGCGCTGACCGGCATCGAAAACGAGGAAATCCGGGAGATTCTCATCGACCTGATCAACGGCGACGACAATCTCGCATCCCCTGATCGGGAATGCAGCCTGCCCACCATTCTTGCCGTGGAACACCTGGCCAGGATGGAAGATCACCGGAGCCGCACCTTCCTCGAATCCCTGCGCCATCATCCCAACCCTCATCTGCAAAAAGCCATTGCCAGGGAACTGGATCAGGGTTTATGAACGACGCTTGAATGCGTCGGCCTTCTCTTTCTCGCCGTTTTCCTCATAGAGCTGAAGCAGATCGGCAATGGCCCGTTCCTCGTCCCGATTTTTGTCAAGAATCTGCAGCAGGCATTTTTCCGCCTCGCCATAGTCCTTGCGCAGCCGATGCACCCGGGCCATGCCGAGCAGGGCGAACAGATCGAAACTGACATTCAGGCTGCGCTGGTAATGATCAATGGCATCATCAAGCCGGCCGAGGATGACCATCGCATCGCCGACCCGGGAATGCAGGTTCTGATTCTGCGGCTCCTTTTCGAGGATCTTCAGCCAGCAGGCAACCGCGCCCTCATGATTTTTCATGCCCCGCTGGGAATCTCCCATCCCATAGAGGGCAAAGATATTCCATGGCTCCTGGCGCAGCGCCTTTTCATAAAAATTGGCGGCCTGCTCATACTGTTTGCGGCGCCGGTGAATATTGCCGGCCATGGTCAACACCGCTATGTAGGTTTCATCGAGGGCGATGAATTTTTCGAAATAGGCCAGGGCCTTGTCGTGATCGGCCAGTTTGTAATAGAGATTACCGATACCCCGCAGGGCATATTTATCCGTCTCGTCCAGGGAAAGGGCCTTGAGATAAAGCTCTTCCGATTCGGCAAAATTACCGGTTTTGACATAGGAGTCGGCCAGCCGGGTCAGCACATGGATATCATCGTGATTCTGTTCGAGATAGCGCTGCCAGAAAGAGATGGCCTTTGCCGCCTGGCCCAGCCCCCGGTAAGCGTCCCCGATGCCGCGCAGGGCAAACATATTGACCGGGTCGATTTCCAGCGTTTTTTCATAAAAACCGATGGCCTTGTGAAATTTCCCGGTTTCCCGGTGCACATCCCCCAGGCCGACCAGCACATAGGTATTATCCCCGTCAATCTCAAGCGCTTCAAGAAAAGCAGCTTCCGCATCCTTCCATTGCCGTCTCTTGATCAGCTCCGACCCCTGCCGAGAGAGTTCGATCGCCCTTTTGTGATCGGACTGGAGATTGCCCTTGGCCCATTGCAGATATTCGGCCAGCACGTGTTCGGCCTGGATAGTGATCCATTGCGGTGTCTCATAAGGATGCGCCCCCTTGAGCCAGATCTCAAGCCTGCCGGCGTTCTTGGCGAGAAATTTGAAGGTGATACGGTATTCCTCGTCACGATGAAGTGCTTCCTGCCACAGATAAAAGGAGCGAAGCGGTCCATCAACCTGGGCACAGGCAACCAGCCGTTCCCGCACCGCCTCCTCCGCCAGTTTTTCCGCATCCTCCAGTGAGGAAACTGTTGTCCAGCCGATATACATCATCATTTCTGCATCCTGTTCGTTTTTCTTTTCAGCTCAATGGCGCGGGTCGCCAAATCGCGGAAATGCCTCACCAGCTCAATTTCTTCACGGGCAAACTGCCGTGTGCCTGATTTTCTGTCAACATATAACAGGGCCACGATTTTCTTCTCAATGAGCAATGGGAAAAGATAGCCGTGCCGTTGGCGCAGCAGATCCTGCATGGTTTCCGGCAGTCTGCCGACGACATCGGGCGCCAGGGCCAGGTCGCCTGCCCGGGTCGGGAACCCCATGACCAGCTCACGCATCTTTGCCACCGGCACGGCAAACTGTTCGAGCTGGGCCGGGACAAGATCGCCGCGCCCCATCTGGCCGATCAGTATCCTGTCGTTTTCTCGAAGCTTCAACATGGCAAAAATCGCCCGATCGGCTTCCACATCGCGAATCAGCCCCTCCAGCACTGCGGCCAGACACGCTTTGAGATGAAACTCGCCGGTCAGCATCGCCTCTATCGACCGCAGGCCTTTGTTGCTTGCCGCGTCCGGTGGCGAAATCGACATGATCGGTCTGGCGGCGGCCCTCATTTGCTCCAGCCGTTCCCGGAAATCAAAGCGGGCGATACCGGGGCGGATGGAGTCAAAAATCGCCGCCGACTCTGACGCTGCCGCAGTCAGCATCTCCACCACCTCGTCTTCATCGATGGAGAGGACATAGCCGTATTTGTCCATCAGGGCATCGATATTTCGCCGGCCCCAGAGCGCATCGACGTAGCGGGTACTGAAATCGACAAGGCAATGGAGATTGCGGTCCGGATCATGGTCATCTTCCGGCACCGCCGGGTTGGCATCCATACACTGTATCACACTTTCCGTCATATTCCAGAAAATTGCGACCTCGCGCCCGATCTCGCTGTAATCAAGACCGTCAAGCAGATCGCGGGCGGCCTCCTCCTCCGCCACCCCGTCCCGAACCTTTACCGTAATATCGTTATAGACCCCCGGCAGATAGATACAGGCAATAATTTTACCGAGGTTGCGCATCAGCCCGCAGATAAAGGCCTCTTCCGGCAGCACCTTCAGATAACGGGATTCGGCGATGCGACGGGCCAGCAGCCCGGCCATAAAGGAACGGGCCAGCAGTTCGCTGATTTCATCCGTATTGACACCGGCCCGGATAAAGTCATCAAAGAGGGCGATGCCCAGGGCCAGATCGCGTACCGTGTCAAAACCGAGAACCGCCACCGCCATCGAGACGGTTGAGACCTTCTGTCCCAGAGCGTAATAGGCGGAGTTGGCGCACTGCAGCACCTTATGGGTCAAAGAAAAATCCTTGAGGATGATTCTGGCCAGATCATCATAATTGGCGCTCCGCTTGTCGCTGGTCAGGGAAAGAAGCTCCTGCACATGCACCGACATGGCCGGCAGCTCGCTCATGTTGATCTTCGCGAAAACCTCCGCCAGTTTTCCCCTGGCGGCCGAGACGGATTCAGACATAGTATGTGCTTGCTCGAGGCGAAAAGGTGGAGGGTCAGGCCGGTCTGCCTCTTTATACCCCGGACAAAGCGATTTGCAAAGCAGGAGGAGAAGAAAAGAGATCAAGGAGGGGGTGCTGATCGGAGTCTCCGTCGGAGGCGAAGGCATGGTCGCAGTCCTTTCGCAACCTGCAGGAACCTGAAAAATACAATCCTCCCCTTAACTCTATTCCTGCCGACTAAACAATTCTGGGTTCAACCCATCTAAGCTTCCTTCAATCCCGCGATTAAGCTCAATAATAACGTCAAGCCCTTGAGACAAATCCGGTTCCAATTGGACAAAATATCGATCGGCAAAAAAGGGCAGATGCCAGACTTTTGGCGCTGGACCTAGGATGGTCATGATTGTACCGGCTGGTACTTTGCATTGAAATGCATGATAAGATCTCTTGGCTAATTGTACTGCCTCCAGATAAGCACGCGCCGTATCCCGACTAAGTTGCCTATTGTTAAGGCTATTATAAACAGCCACCAAATACACAGGACTGACTATTTTATACTTCCACCGGGGTTGCAACTTTTCGTTCGCATAACTTAAACGACAAAAGATGCCTAGCACAATGAAGAGCACGAGGAACGCCTTTAAGATGCGTTCTAGTATAGAGTTGACCTTATTTATTCGCATGGTT
>CAZUZJ010000078.1:0-9746 GCA_964624225.1 uncultured Desulfobulbia bacterium
CTCGAAATCGCGCTGATCATGGGCCGGCACCGCCATGACCGCGCCGGTACCGTACTCGGCGAGCACGAAGTTGGCGGCATAAATCGGCAGCCTGTCCCCATTGAAGGGGTTGCGGGCATAGAGGCCGGTAAAGACCCCTTCCTTGGCCAGCTCATCCTCCGGATTCTGCCGTTGCCTGGCAATGCGGGTTCTGGCGGCAAAGGCAACGACTTGCTCTTCCTGTTCTGTGCCCTGCACCAGTTCCTGCAAAAGGGTATGGTCAGGGGCAATGGACATGAAGGTCGCTCCAAAGATGGTATCAGGTCGGGTGGTGAAGATGGTCAGCGTTTTTTCCGACCCCTCGATGGGAAAATCGATCTCAGCCCCGGTGCTCTTGCCGATCCAGTTGCGCTGCATGGTCAGCACCTTCTCCGGCCAGCCCGGCAGTCGGTCGCAATCGGCAAGCAGCTCCTCTGCGTAGTCGGTGATCTTGAAGAACCAGCCGTTCATCTCCCGTGGCAGGACACTCTCGTCGCAGCGCCAGCAACAGCCGTCAATGACCTGCTCATTGGCCAGCACGGTCTGGCACTTTTCACACCAGTTGACGGTGGTCACTTTGGCATAAACCAGCCCCTTTTCATAGAGCTGGATGAAAAAGAGTTGCTCCCAGCGGTAATAGTCGGGCGAACAGGTCGCCAGCTCGCGATCCCAGTCGTAACTGAGCCCCATGCTGCGCAGCTGGCTGCGCATGTACTCGATGTTCTCGTAAGTCCAGCGGGCCGGATGGGTGTTGTGCTTGATCGCCGCATTCTCGGCCGGCAGACCGAAGGCGTCCCAGCCCATCGGATGAAGGACGTTATACCCCTTCATGCGTTTAAAGCGGGCCACCACGTCGCCGATGGTGTAATTGCGGACATGGCCCATATGGATGCGGCCGGAAGGATAGGGAAACATCTCCAGCAGATAGTACTTTTTCCTGCCGATCTCTTCACTGACCTGAAAGGTTTTTTCGGTCAGCCATTTCTGCTGCCATTTCGCCTCAATGGCGGCAAAGTCATAAATGGTCGTGTTCATAATGTGTACTGTCAGGGATCGAGTTGTCTGGTTGATAACGCCGCTGTCGAATCGCCCCATGATGAAGCAATACCGGAGGCAGTCTGTTGTTATTAAGGCATCGGCGTCGGCATTGGAGGCGCCAAATTCTCGAAACTGGTGTACTTGCCGAGGAAGGCGAGTTCCACCGTGCCGGTGGGGCCGTTCCGTTGCTTGCCGATGATCAGTTCGGCAATGCCCCGTTTCGGGTTGTCCTCCGCCTTGTTGTAGACCTCGTCACGATAGATGAAACAGATGACGTCCGCATCCTGTTCGATGGCCCCGGATTCACGCAGGTCGGAGAGTTGCGGCCGTTTGTTCGGCCTGCTCTCCAGGCTGCGATTGAGCTGGGAAAGGGCAATGACCGGGATGTTAAGTTCCTTGGCCATGGCCTTGAGTGAGCGGGAGATCTCGCTGATCTCCTGTTCCCGGCTGTCGGCCCGACCGCGCATGAGCTGGAGATAGTCGACAACGACAAGGCCGATGTCATGCTCCGACTTGAGCCGGCGGGCCTTGGCCCGCATCTCGAGAACGGAGAGGGCCGGGGTGTCGTCGATGAAGATGGTGGCATTGGACAGCTCGCCCGCCGCCCTGGTCAGCTTTGGCCAGTCGTTGTCCTTGATGAATCCGGTCCGCAGGTCATTGGAATCGACCTTACTCAGGGAACAGAGAAGACGCAGGCCGAGCTGGGCCTTGGACATCTCCAGGCTGAAGACGCCGACGGCAGTGCCGTGATGAAGGGCGGTATTCTGAACGATGTTCATGGCCAGGGCGGTTTTGCCCATGCTGGGCCGACCGGCGAGGATGATGAGATCCGCAGGCTGGAGGCCGGCGGTCATGCGGTCGAACTGTTCGTAACCGGTGGGTACGCCGGTGATCAGTTCCTTGCGTTCGGCCAGAGTGGTAACCCGTTCAAAGGCCTGGGTGATGATTCGGTTCAAGGGTTCGAAGCTGGCGCTTCCCTTGTCCCTGGCAATCTCAAAAACCGTCTGCTCAACCTCGTCGAGGAGTTTCTCGATATCGTCCTGTTCCTCGTAGCAGCGGCCGGCAATGTCGGTGGCGGTGGCGATGAGCTGACGCAGGATCGATTTTTCCCGAACAATTTTGGCGTAATGGACGATATTGGATGCCAGGGGAACGAGATCGGTGAGGGAGGCGAGGTAGGCAGGCCCCCCACTTTCGGCGAGAGTGCCACTTGTCTTGAGATAGTTGGTGACGGTAATGAGATCCTGCGGCTCGTTTTTTTCAAAAAGAGCCAGCATGGCTTTGAAGATCAGCTTGTTGGCATGAAAATAAAAATCATCCGGGCTGAGAATGTCGATGGTTCTGGCAAGAATCCCCTGCTGTTGCAAGACCGCGCCCAGTACACACTGCTCCGCCCCTTTGTTGTGAGGAGGGATACGGTGACTTGCTGTAAGAGATTGTTGAGGTATCATCGTGTACGATCAAGGCGTCAGGTGATGGCAGCCCTTTGAATGAAACAGAATACATACGCAGCAAAGGGCATGTTTCACGAAAAAAGCCGACATCGGGAGTTGGCAACAGATGGGGCATTTGAGGTGGAGTGGCTGTTTGCCTTGCCACGCGAATCCTTTTCCTCCCCGGCTCATGCTGGCCCGTGGACCGAGTGACGCGCAACGCGGAAAACCGGAAAACCCGCAGCGTCCGGCGGGTTTTCCGGTCAGCATCAATCGCTGAACTTCTTTTCCTTTATTCCCCGCTGGTCAGCGGCACGATCTCCACCTTGATTTCCGCCATCATCTGATAACCGGTCTTGCAGGGAACCATCGTTACCCCCAGGGTCTTGATCGGCTCATCGAGAACGATTTTGCGCTTGTCGATGACAATGCCGATCTCGGCGAGCTTCTGGGCGATATCGGCGGAGGTGACCGAGCCGTAGAGCTTGTCTTCCTCACCGACCCGCTGTTCGATGACAACGGTGGCGCCGGCGATTTTCTTGGACAGCTCTTCGGCCGCCTGCCGCTCTTGCTCTTTGCGAGTCCGGATGGCGCTCATTTCCTGTTCAAGGATGGCGCGATTCGTCTTGGAGGCGAGTACCGCCTTGCCCTGGGGCATGAGATAGTTGCGCCCATAGCCCGCTTTGACTTTGACAATATCACCTTCCTGGCCCAAGGTATCAATCGTTTCCTTCAGTATCAATTCCATGTTTCTACCTTTTATGAAGAGGGAACGTCACCAGCCCGGAAAGACATCAGGAGGTTTCGTTCCGTGATTTACGTAAATCAAACCACACATCAATCAGACCGGCAATGGCGAGAAAGATGATGCCGTATGCCTGGACGAGGATGAGTGTGTAAACAAATACTCTGAACATCCAGGGAACTGCCCATCTGTTAAACAGACTTGACAGAACGGCAAGTCCCTGAAAAAAATACAGAACCGCGGAAATCAGCACCCCATTCAAGCAGAGTTTGTTGAGCGCGGGCATCGGCAGCAGCAGACCGAGTCCCGAGACAATCACCACCCAGATAAGCTGATCAGGCAGCTTCCACTGGCCAAAGGGAGGCCAGGGAGAGAGGAGATCGTTTTTTTTTCTGATCAGGGCATCGCCCAGCACCATGTTGATCCAGACCGTGCTCAGAATCGTGATCAGAATAATTGCCGGAAAGATGACCGGGATGATCGAACGAATTCTGAGGAAGGCGGCTTCGAGCTGCACCAGGGTATCAGCGGAGATTTCCGAACTCTGCTGATACGCCGTGAATGTCTCCGTCAGCGACGAGTCAATCGCGGCGAGAACCTGTCTGTAAGGGTGAGTGTGCTCAATAATGCCGTACAGAGCTGCACCGATAATCCAGGTTGCCAGCAGGACCAGGCTCCCCGTTGTTCCGGTGCGAAAGACGCTCTCTTTCCCCCGTATCGATCTGGCCAGGGAAAAGGCCAGAGGGAGAAAGGTGATCGACAGGATAAATCCCGGCAATGAGCCAAGCGCGATGCTTCCCAGACCGGCACCGATCAGTCCCTTTGACAGCAGTTCGACTCCCTCTCTTTCTCCGCGGACAACAAGCACATAAAAAACAGGAAGAGGAATAAACGTCCTCATCCAGCCCAATTCCTCGAATATGGCAGGAAGGAGCAGCAGTGCAGCGAGAAGAAAAATCCTCAACACCTCATACGGAAGGCCCGGTCCTGCCATATCTTCCTACATATGGGGGCCGGTGTACGGCAGCAGGGCAATCTGCCGGGCCCGCTTGATCGCTTCGGTCAGCTCACGCTGATGCCTGGCGCAGTTACCGTAAATTCGCCGGGGAATGATCTTGCCCCGTTCCGTGATGAAATTCCGCAGCGTCTTGACATCCTTATAATCAATGACAAGCTCCTTGTCCGCGCAAAAACGGCATACTTTCCGGCGATGAAATATTTTTTTCTTTCTCATGATTGCCTCTTCGGTCGTATTATTCTTCGTCGTTGGATGCGTCTTCTTCCGCATCGTCAGTGGCCCGGGCAGACATCGCTGTTTTGACCGCCTTGTTCGGATCGTAGACTTCCTGGAGCTTGATCGTCATGAACTTCAGGACGTTGTCGTCAATCTTGAAGATACGCTCCATTTCCGCCACCGCCGAGGGAATGGCGGCATACTCGGTATAGACGTAGTACCCCTGCTGTTGCTTGTTGATGGGGTAGGCGAGTTTTTTCAGGCCCCAGTTATCGACATTGATAATGATGCCGTTTTCCTTTTCGATGATCTCGGCGGATCGCTTACTGATCGCCTGGATCACATCCTCCCCGACACCGGGGTTGATGATAGATATGGTTTCATATCTGCGCATCGTGTCCTCCTTGTGGACTTTTGGCCCTCTTCCGTTGACTCTGTCAGAGAGCAAGGCAAGACGTTTTGACGGCCGGTTTCCCCGTGAAACCGGCAAAATAAGACGAATCAGATACCATGATCGCTATGGGGCTGTCAATTAAAAAGGGCACATCGCGCCGGGCTGGCTTATTGGTCAATCAGGCATCCTGTTGCCGCCGATTCGGTCCATGACCTCCCGCCAGTAGTCGGCCAGGCTGTTTTCGTCCAGCTCTTCCAGTCGCTTGCCGTCCCCGGCGATCCGTCTTTCCATTTCCTTAAAGCAGCGAACAAAGTTGTTTGCCGTCGTCTGGAGGCACTCTTCCGCGGCCAGCTCATATTTTCCAGCGATACGGGTCAGTTGAAAGAGCATGGTGCCTAACTTTTCATGAATCATGATCCTGTCCCCGGCAGCAATGGCGGCCAGCAGTTCCTGTTGGCGGAGTTTCAGACTGTCGATCAGAGCCGGTGTATCGCGGTGGTCAAAACCGCGACGGCTGGTCCGGGCGATAATGCGCTGGGCGCGGATCAGCGCCGGCAGGGATTTGGGTACGTCCAGTTCATTTTCCGTACTTTTTTTCGCCTTTTTTTCCTTTTCTTTGACCTTCCCCCAGTTTTTCCGCATCTCTTCATAGGAGTCAAATGTTACATCAGCGAAAACATGGGGATGGCGGCGGATCATTTTGTCGATGATGGCCTGCAGCACCTCTGTGATGGTGAAGTGATCCGCTTCTTCGTATAACCGGTTGAGAAAGCCGATCTGGAAAAGAAGGTCGCCCAGTTCTTCGCGTACCTGCAGAGGATCATCACCTTCGAGGGCCTCGGAGAGTTCGTGGCTCTCTTCGATGAAGTAGGGTTTGAATGACTGGACCGTTTGTTTCTGATCCCATGGGCAGCCGCCGGGCCCCCGCAACCGATCGATGATATGAAGCAGTTCGGTGAATTTTTCGCCGATCTCGCTGTTTTTTTTCATGCTGTGTCAATTTTCCTTCACATTAATGATTGATTTTAGTAAAAACGGATGACGCAAAAAAAATGTCAATTTTCCTTGACGAAACGATACATTCCCGGTCAAGGTTTAATTGTCAGGTTTTTATGTGTATCAGGGAGTTTTGCGCACCATAAACCCGGATTCCATGCGGGGAGACCGTCCCTTGCACGGGAGCGGATAAGGTGGCAGATTTTTGAGTGATGGGTAAAATAAAACTATACAAAAAACCATTACTCCTATATCATGTTAATGAATTGAAAATGAATAGTTGCCAAACAACTCATTCCGGTATATAAAGGTAATGTAGGTAGTTATACCGATTAGCGGTCAAGCAGGCCGTGCAACGCGCAATGTTTTTATGCCACAATCTTGCGAAGAGGTAAAGTGATGGAAGGCAAAAAAGACCCAAAAGCAGTCAACGAAAAACACAAGGATATTGCCAGAATCGATCAGGAGACAAAAAGAACCCATGGCTGGTATGTGCGGGTCCGTTATTACGGCAAAACACATTCCAAGTTTTTTTCGGACGGGAAATGCGGCGGTCGTTCCGCCAGTCTGCTGGCCGCCATTGCCTGGCGTGACGAAATCGAGGCCCGCATCGGCAAGCTGCGGACCAACAAGCACATTGTCACGGTCAGCAACACGACGACCGGCGTGGTCGGCGTCCGCCTCAACGACAAGCTGAATCGTTATGAGGTCAGCTGGGTTAATGCCGAGGGCAGGCAGGGCAAGACCTCCGTCTCCATCCGGAAACACGGTAAGGAAAAGGCCTTTAAGAAGGCCTGCGAAATCCGGCAGCAGAAAGAAGCGGAACGGCTTTCCTCCTGATTATTTAAGGATGACAAACCCGTAAAATTTTTTTTTCACCACAGAGCGCACTGATAGTGCGGGGGAAATATCTTTAATTACAGAGGGTTATTTCTGTGTGCTCGGCGGTCGCTGTGGTTAATTTTCATTTTTACGGGTTCATCAAAGATGGAGGATAATCTCCTCCGGTCTGGCGAGGAGGGCGCTGGCGCCAGCCCTTTGCAATTCGTCGGCTGTCCGAAATCCCCACAGGGCGCCGAGGGCAGGCATGCCGGCGGAGACCGCGGTCAGCATGTCGGTTGCCGTGTCCCCGAGATAGAGAATATCGTGTCCTGAAAGTCCCAGTTTATCCGCGATGTCGAGGGCACCTGCCGGATCCGGTTTTTTCGGCACATCCGGTCTGGCGCCGACGACATGGTCGAAACGATGACCGGGGAAAAAGGCGGCAACAATACGCTGCGTCATGGCATCCGGCTTGTTGGAGAGGATGTTGAGGCTGAGCTCGCGATCGGCAAGGGTTGCCAGCATGTCGTCCACGCCGGGATAGGGGCGGGTTTTGTCCCGCCAGTGACTCCCGTATTCCCTGGTCATTTCAAGAACCAGTTGTTTCGTCAGCTCCGGGCTGCGGGCATGGTCCGGCAGAGCCCGGCTGATCAGCAGATCGATCCCGTCACCGACAAAATAACGGTAACGGTCAACCTGATGTTGCGGGAAACCATTGTCACCGAGCACCCGGTTCATTGAATCGGCGAGATCCTCCAGGGTGTCCAGCAAGGTGCCGTCGAGGTCGAAAATAATCGCTTTGATGCTCTTCATGGGTGCAGTCGCCTTTCTCTGATGACCTTTATGGGGTGGTTGGTTGGTCAGGTATTGTCGTGCAAATTCCCGATATCCCTTTCCCGTTCCGGGTGGCCCGGAAAAATCACAAAATGAAGGGCCGTTCAATCTTTTGTTCTTGACTCCGAACTCTATCCGCACTATCTTTCACACGTTTTAAAAGGAAGAAGAATAAAGGTTTTGCGCGGCCTTTCATGCTGTTTTTTTTGCGGAAATGGCTCGTTTATGAAACCGGATTCAGTTTACCCCAGCACAGGTAAGATGTATAGAAGAAACTAAAATTGTATTCTAAGGAAAGGAGGAGTTACCATGTCAATTTGTGTTGTTGGCCATTCAAATCCCGATACCGATTCCGTTGCAGCGGCAATTTCCTATGCGAATTACCTGAAGGCCCAGGGACAGGATGCGGTCGCCTGTATGCAGATCGACGCGGCCGCTCTTAATCCCGAGAGCAAGACCGTTCTTGCCAAGTTCGGCCTGAAGGCCCCGGAAACATTGATGGACGCAAGCGGCAAGAAGATCGCCCTGGTCGACCACAGCGATCTGGCCCAGGCCCCGGCCAATCTCGGCGCCGCTGAAGTGGTAGCCGTTGTCGATCATCACAAGATCGGCGATCTTACCACCAACAACCCCATTTATTTCAACGCCCAGCCGGTCGGCTGCACCTGCACCGTCCTGAATGAGATGTACAAGAACAGCGGCATCGCCATTCCCAAGGACATCGCCGGCATCATGCTCGCCGCCATCCTGAGCGATACCGTCAACTTCAAGTCGCCCACCTGCACCGATGCCGACAAGGTCGCCGTTGCCGATCTGATGAAGGTTGCCGGCATCAGCGACAAGGACTCTCTCTTTATGGACATGCTGAAGGCCAAATCCGCGGTTGACGGCATCCCGGCCAGGGATCTGCTGTTCCGCGACTACAAGGATTTCGACATGAAGGGCAACAAGGTCGGGGTCGGTCAGCTTGAACTGGCGACCCTCGATCAGGTGGCTGCCATCCGTGGCGATCTCATGAAGGAGATGGAGAAGGTGAAAGCCGAAGGTCGTCATTCCGTACTGCTGATGCTCACCGACGTTGTCAAGGAAGGCACCGATCTCGTTGTCCTCTCCGACGATCCCTCCCTCATCGAAAAGGCCTTCAACGGCAAACTGGCCAACAGCTCCATGTGGATCGACGGCATGATGAGCCGCAAAAAACAAACCATCCCCAATCTGCAGAAGGCCTTCGGCTGCTAAGCCTTTTTCTTCTCGCAGAATCAACAGAAATGCCGTGCTCCCGTAAGGGAACGCGGCATTTCTGTTTTGGCCCCGCCGATTTTCAGATGGTCTCGCAAATACATTCCAGAGCCCGTCGGAATCGTGGCTTTTTTTTCGATTCCGACAATTTCGGCAGTCGTCCGACTTCCAGGATGCTGCCGCAGAGGAGAGGGGAGATCGGAAACCGTTTCTTTTTAATGTACCAGCTTGCTGTCGCGGCTGTAATCAAAGGAGTCGTCATGCTCCGGGAGATGGCAGAGCAGGCAGACATCCGCCGCCGGTTTGGCAACGAGTTTCTGTTTTGCCGGATCGCTGGTGTGGAGCAGCCCCGGGCCATGGCATGATTCACAGCCGACGTTGCGCAGGTTCTCCGGCAGGGTGAGGGCCATGACCTGGTTCTGCCGGGAAACGCCGGTCACATGACAGTAGAGGCAGGAGGCATTGAACTGCTGGTTCTTGTCTGCCAGCGTCTGATAGGCCCGGCCGTGGCGGCTCTGCTGCCAGGTGTCGCTGATCTCGCGATGACACTCGAAACAGGCCTGGCTGCCGGCATAGCCCGGCAGCCCCACTTGATCCGTCACCTGTCTGCCCATGGTGTTGATCTTTTTTTTGGTCTCCTTGTTGATCGCTGCGATTTCCGGGTCGTCGGCAAGGCTGACGGCGATTTCCAGAAAATTGTTTTCATAGGTTGACCCCCTTGGATTTTCCTTCTTTTTTTCCTCTGCCAGCCGGATCTCCTGTTCCAGGGACTTCATTCTCTCGGCGATTTTCCGGTAGGCGTTGAGGGTTGCCGGCTTATCCTTGAAAATTACCTCTGGATCACCCTTTTGCTGGATCCTGTCAAGCTGCCAGGCAAGGCGATCATGCTCCTGTTTTTTGAGCAGCGCGTCATCCTGGCCGCGATCTTCCCATTTGCCCCTGTCATTCCAGGTGATGGCGATTTTACCCAGATATTTTCCCCGCCTTTCCGTC
>CAZUZJ010000079.1:0-9654 GCA_964624225.1 uncultured Desulfobulbia bacterium
GCGAGGATCAGTTCCGGCTGGACGGCGCTGATGCGAGCAGCCCCCTGTTCCGGAGACTCGTCAGCGCCGAGGTCGATCTCGTGGAAGACGTGCGGGGCGATTGATTTCACCCCAAGCGACGGCAGCAGCCGCTCCATCTCCCGGCTGAAGGCCCGGCCCGCCTGCTGGGCCGGCAGCCCGGCGTCGCCCCGCACCAGGGCGATCTCGTGCCCGGTTGCCGGAGAGACGACAACAAGCAGCAGGAGAATGGCATGCAGCAGGATCTTGTTCATGGCCTGGACACGGAAGACGGAAAAAGGCAACAACGTAGTTGTCAAAACATTATACATTTTCCGTGCCAGATTTCTGAGAAAAAAATTAAACCACCATGACAAAAATGAATATAAATTCATTGCCGGGATGGACAGAGTTGCCTATTATAAACAGAACCTGTCAACATCACCAGTTAGGTTTTTCCGCGTGGGCAGATGGTCGTTTGCCCCCCCTGCCCACCGGCATTGGCTTGTTTTTTCCACACGGATACTACCACGTTTATCCGATTAATTAAGGAGACCTCACCATGACCAAACGCCTTCTCGCCGCGGCCCTTTCCGCCGGACTCTTCCTGACCCCAGCCGCGTCGCTGCTCGCCGAGCCGGCCGATGACAACGCCGAGCTCGCCTCCCTCTTCTTCGACGGCGCGGCAACGGTGCAGGCCGCCACCCGCGTCGCCAAGCCGCTGAGCGAGGCGGCGGAGAACGTCACCATCATCACCGCCGAGGAGATCGAGCGGATGAACGCCCACAACGTCGACGAGGTGCTGAACCGGGTCTCCGGCCTCTTTGTCGCTTTCAGCGGCCAGGAGTTCAACGGTGTGGCCAACTCATACATCCACGGCTCCGAGACCGAGCATGTGTTGATCCTCGTTGACGGGGTCCGCTGGAACGACGCCGACGCCGGTTATCCCAAGACCTACAACGTGCCCATCGAGATCATCAGCCGCATCGAGATCATCAAGGGCCCGGCCGCCTCCACCTGGGGCTCGTCCTTGGGCGGGGTGATCAACATCATCACCAAAGACGCCGGCCAGAGCGAGCGGCCAGGCGGGACCCTCACCGCCTCGTATGGCGAGAAAAACTCCCGCGAGCTCAGCGCCACCGCCGCCGGGCAGCACGGGGTGGTCGACGGCCACCGCCATGAGCAAGAGCGCCAGCTCAGCGCCACCGCCGCCGGCCAGCACGGGGTGCTCGGCTACTTTCTCGCCGCCTCCAACCAGGACTCGGACGGACTCCTCGATGACCGCTTCTGGGAGCGGGACAGTCTCTACGGCAAGCTGCGTGTCGGCCTGCCGAAAAACGCCACCCTCACCCTCACCTCCGGCTACAACGAGCCGGACTTCCTCCCCTTTGTCGCCCCGGAGTGGGGCATGATGGCGAAGGCGCACGACCGCAACTTCTGGACCACCGCCAGCCTCGACGCCCCGCTCTCCGAGGCGGTGAGCCTCAGCGTCAGCGCCTTTCGCAAAAAGGAGAAGTTCATCCGCCCCTACTACACCCTGCCGGACGAGGCCTTCTGGTTTGAAACCTATGGCGACCTCTGGACCAACGGCCTCTCCGCCCTGCTCCATGCCGGCCTCGGCCGCCACAAGCTGGTGTTCGGCAGCGAATATGACCGCAGCGAGTCCGACATCGACGGCACGATCAACCATGACGAGACCTGGGCCCTCTTTGCCAACGACACCATCACTCTCGGCGCCTTTACCCTCATCCCCGGCCTCCGTTACGACCATTTCTCCCTCACCGAGGACGATGCGCTGAGCCCGAGCCTCGGCGCCACCTGGCGCTGGAGCGATGTGACCCTGCTGCGCGCCGCCATCGCCACCGGCTTCCGCCGACCCTATTTCTCAGACGGCGTCTCCAATCCGGATCTGACCCCGGAGGAGATCACCTCCTACCAGCTCGGCCTGGAGAGCAGCGCCTGCCCGCTTTTGCGCCTCAAGGCCACCCTGTTTACCAGCCGCACCGAGGATCTCTGGTACTATGACGCCGACTGGACCACCCTTAACGGCGGCGACATGGACAGCTACGGCTACGAGCTGGAGCTGGCCAGCGAACCCTGGCGTCATCTCTCCGGTAAGGCCAGTTTCACCTGGGCCTACAACGACTATGACCGGGACGTGCCCAGGACCAGCGGCGAGCAGTACACCACCAAGCTGACCCTGCTCTACGACAACCCGGCGCTTGTCACCGCCGAGCTCTTCGGCATCCACACCTGGTGGAGCGAGAACCACGTTTTTCTGGACGGCGACTATGACACCATGGTCTGGGATCTCAGCCTCAACCGCCGCTTCAGCCTGAGCGAGAAAACGGCCGTCACCCTCTTTGCCACCGCCCACAACCTCTTTGACGGCCGCTATTACAGCAACCCGTTCTATGAGAACCCGCACCGCTGGGTGGAGGCGGGTCTGCGTTTTCATTTTTAAGAACCCCGGGTGGGCACGAAAACCCGCGCCCACCCGCCTCAAATCATCCACACCGCCCGAGGATGGGCAACGGCCCCACCGTTGCCCATCCGGCACCTGAAAAACCCCTTGACTTTGCCCTCCGCATCATGCCACACTCATCATGTAACCCGATCATGTGACATGGTCGCTTTTCACCACAACCAGGAGGGAGAACCCGTGCAAACAAAAAAAACGACAATCATCATCCTCACCCCGGCCCGGGACCTGAAAAAACTGGCCAACACCATGGCCTGCTGCAAAACAGGACCAGCGCCAACAGGCACCACGGACGAGTGAACCGGCCCCTGCCAACCGTAACCGGCGGGCGGCCCGGCCCGCCCCGCCGCCATCCCGTATCCGGACACCAATCGCCATGCAGCTCTCCCATTACGCCCTCATCTTTCCCTGGCCAAAGGATTCGTCCCTGCGCCTGCTCTTCTCCACCCGCACCGGCGCCCGGGCCCTGGTGCCGGCCGCAACCCTCGCCGCCATCGACTCCGGCTGCCTTGACCCGGCATCCGCCGCCGCCCTCGCCGAGCAGGGCCTGCTCGTTGCCGACCGCCAGGCGGAAATGGCGGCGGTACTGAACCTGCCCGCCGAACTGAACCGGCTGCGCACGGTGATGAAGGTTGCGGTGGTTGTCACCATGGACTGCAACTTCAGCTGCCGTTACTGCTATGAGGGCAGTCGCAAGGAAAAACGGCAGATGAGCGCGGCCACCGCCCAGCACCTGATCGACTTTCTCGCCGACCGGCTGACCCCGGCAACCACCCGGCTCACCCTCGATTTCTACGGCGGCGAGCCGCTGCTCGCCACCGCCACCATCGCCACCATCGCCGCGCCGCTGCAACGCCTTATGGAAGAACGGGGGGCGGAATTTGCCTTCACCCTGGTGACCAACGGCTCGCTGCTGACCCGCAAAAATGTCGAGGCCCTGCTGCCGGTCGGGCTGAGCGCCGCCAAGGTCACCCTTGACGGACCGCCGGAGGTGCATGACGGGATGCGACCCTTCCGCAACGGCCGGCCGAGCTTTTCCCGCATCCTCGCCAATACAGGCCAATGCGCCGGGCTGCTGCCCATCACCATCAGCGGCAACTTCACCCGCGACAATTACCGGCATTTTCCCGGCCTGTTCGCCCATCTCGACCGGGCCGGGCTTACCCCGGAGACCATCGCCCGCGTCAGCTTCGCCCCGGTGCTCCATGTCAACGGCCCGCACGCCACCGGTTTCTGTGGCGGCTGTGTTGCAAGCAGCGAACCATGGCTGGCCGAGGCCGCCACCCTGCTCAACCGCGCCCTGGTCCGCCACGGCTTTCCGCCGGAGGCCGGCTCCTTTTCCCCGTCGCTCTGCATGGTGGACGTGGACAACAGCTTTGTCGTCCATGTTGACGGCGGGCTCTACAAGTGCGTGACCATGGTCGGCAACGAGGAGATGCGCTGCGGCGACATCGTCACCGGCATGACCGATTACCGGCAGCAGTATCACCTCGACCACTGGGCGCAGGAGGAGCGCTGCCGGCAGTGCGTCTATCTGCCGCTCTGCTTCGGCGGCTGCCGCTTCATGGCCGCCCAGCGCGACGGCCGGCCGGGCGGCCTCGAATGCATGCGCGCCCTCTATGACGTCACCATCGCCGACCTCGCCCTTGCCGCGTAAGCCCAACCGCGTGGGCACGAAAACCCGTGCCCACCCTAAAAAAAAATCGCCAATAATGGCAACTCAGAAACTTGAGATACAATAATGGCGGCGGCTGAAAACTATTGGTTTGGTGTAAGGTTCAGGTAATTTTAAACTCTCAGTAACCTTTTCTGCAGAATTTCGTGCAAATCTCGCCGTCCATCCAGGACACAATGTACGAACACGTTATCGTCTTCCACTTGATAAATAATTCGATATGGTTTGAAGTGGATTTCAAGAAAGTCATCTACATTGATTCTTTCAAGTTCCGGAGGAACATGACCTCGATTAGGTTGATGATCAAGACTTTCAATAGTTTCTTTTAAATTGGCAAAAAGCTTTTCAGCTTTGCCGATTGCATCGAATGTAGCGACATAATTGTAGATTTCAAAAATATCTTCTTCAGCTTCAGCAATTATTAAAACCTTATATTGCATCAGCTTTTGCCTTTCTTAATACGTTGTGCCAAATCGGAGAAGGCTTGATGCGCTGACTTGACTTTTCCTTGCTGCTTGCTTTTTTTACTTTGAGCCAGGATTTTAAGCATCGCCATACTTTCTTGGTTTTGTTCGAAAACTCTGATATCCTGCATCACAACTTTTGCCTCTCCATGCTGGGTTATGATCATAGTATTTTGGTTTTCAGTGATTTCACGAACAACTTCTGACGCATGCGCTTTTACATAACTTATTGGCTTGATCACTTGAGAATATTTCATACCGCACCTCCATGGACCTGATTATAGTCTTTTAATCGGTCAAAAGCAAGACCGACGATATTTATTAGGAATCGCAGAAGCGTCTCATAAAAGGACAGGTATTTGAAGCTAAACGAGTCAATTTAAAGGTTGGCCAAAATTTGCAGCCACCCCGTCATTAAGCCGCATGGGCACGAAAAACCCGTGCCCCTGCGAATCCGCGAAATCAAACCACGTCGCCCGTGAGGTCGACACGGCCCCATCGTGCCCATGCGATTTTGCCGATCGCTTTGCCGCGTGGGGAACCTGACGGCTGCCCACCCTGCATCCGTGCCAATGGCTTGTTTTTTTTTATTGCCCGCCTTCGTAGGGTAGGCAGCGGCCCCACCGTTGCCCACGCGAAACCTCAGCCGGTGAGAATCTCCTGCAAACGGCCGGCGAATTCCGCCAATGTCTGACGGCTTGCCGGTTCCATCTCCGACTGGTTCCCGTCGAGACACTCATTGATGGATTTGGCCATCTTCCGGAGCTGCCAATAGAGCTCATTCTGCATCAGCTCCACCTCGCACAGCTCATGGAGGGGCATTCCCTCGGGTTTGGCATCGAGCTTGCGCAGCCACTCAAGGAGACTGTCGGCCAGCAGCCCGGAGGAGTAGATCATCTGCGCCACCGGCTGGCTCACCTTCCACAGCTTCATGGCGCAGCGTTTTTGCTCCTTGTGGGCGACGGTCATCTGGATCAGGGGTTCGAGGATGGCCATCACCTTGTTGAGCTGGATGCCCCGCTTGAGCAGATGGCGGACATACTCGATCTGGGAGGGAAAGGGGTTGATGGCGGTGGGGGTAAGGGCCGATTTCTTGAGAATGGAGCACATGGCCTGGTACACCGCCTGAAAATGGATGGTGGCGTTCATGTGCAGATAGGGCATGGCATCGCGCATGTTGCGGCCAAGCTTTGCAAACTGGTTGATGCGGATCGACTGCATGCTGTCGGTCATGGCGACGATCTGGCCGAGGACACTGAGGTTTTCTTCGGTCCTGCCGGTCGGATAGCCGCTGCCGTCACAGCGTTCATGGTGTTCGAGGACGGCAATGGCAATGCTGGGGTGGAGATTACGGACGCTGGCCAGCACCAGCTTGCCGACAACGACATGGCTCTGGATCGCCCGCCACTCCTCCGGGGTGAGGGTTTCCCGCTTGTTGAGGATGGCCGGCGAGACGTTGAGCAGGCCGATGTCATGGACCAGGCCGGCGATGAAGGCATGGCCGACCAGGGTCGCCTCCAGCCGCATCTCATAGGCGATCAGGGCCGACAGCCAGCCGCAGAAGAGGGATTTGTCGTATTCGCGCGGGATCTGGCGCTGGAGAACGGTGAGCTTCTGGAGGAGAATGGAGCTCAGCCTGATCCGGCCGAGCAGATTGTCAAAGGGTTTGTCGAAATAATTGCGGATGTGAAGCTGCTGCAGATCCACGTAGCGGGCCAGCAGGGCGTCGATATCCTCCCGCAGCCGCGGCAGGGTAAGGGATTCGCCGAGGCGGATCTGTTCCTCCAGCGGGTTTTCCAGCTTGTGACCGAGGATCTTCTGCGCCACCTCGTTGTTGATCCGCATCCCCTTGGGAACAACGAGCACGCCGTTTCTGTTGTAGATATCCTCGGTGGAGACGACATCCATCTGCCTGTTGACATCGGCCAGATGGGAGGCGTAGTAGTTCTGCTTGACGGCGATCTCTTCAATTGATTCCTGCGACATCAGCATACCCTTTTCATTGCGGTTGGAAAGATCCATAGTGAGAGCATAGCGAAAAAAGAAAAGCAATTCAAGGGGCTGCGACGGGGGCAAAAATTATTTCGCCGCGCTTGCCGGATTTTTGCGCCAGACCGGCAGTTCCGGGTGCAGCCGCTGGAAACGGGGGTCAGCGTCGATCTCAATGCTCATCTTGCGGTTGGCGATGAGCAGGGCGCCGGGCGCCATCTTCTCCTCGATCATCCTCTCGAAACGGCGCTGGGCCTCGCCGTCGGACAGGGGCCGGAAGTAGTAGATGACGTCAAAACGGTGGTAGCCGTCATAGAGCCAGAGATCGTCTTTCGTCACCCGCTCCTCGCCCATCAGCCGGCGGGCGATGCGAAAGGGATAGTCGTCCTTTTCAAAGCCAGAGACATCAAAGCCCATCTGTTCGGCAAAGAGCATGACGTTGCCGATGCCGCAGCCGATATCAAGCAGGGTGAAGGGGCCGGCCGCGGCCCTGTTTTTTTTCAGGTGGCCGGCCGCGAAATAGAGCTGGTCGAAGAGCTGGCGGGTATCCATCGGCACGAAGGGATACTCGCTTCTGTCGTTTTGCGAATGTTTCTGGGAGTCAATGGTATAGAGGCCGATAAAGCGGTTGATGATGCCGAAAAAGATGTCGCGGATCTCCTCTTCCTCGGTCAGTTGCGGAAAGTCCATGGGTGCTCCTGGAAGGATAAGGGAAAGGCCACTGCTCCCCTGTTGAAATAATGGGCCAGATGGGCTATATGAAATGGTCGGACCCGAATCATAAAAAAAACTACTCAACTTTTCCCGAGAACAAAAGGATTAAATCATGCCGGAAAATCAGATTATCGCGAGAATGGAGACAGCCAAGGGCGCCATCACCCTCACCCTCTTTGCCGACAGGGTGCCGCTCACGGTGGCGAGCTTCGTCAACCTTGCCCGCCGCGGCTTCTACGACGGGCTTACTTTCCACCGGGTCATCAACGACTTCATGATCCAGGGCGGCTGCCCGCTCGGCACCGGCACCGGCGAGCCGGGCTACCGTTTCGAGGACGAGTTCGACCGCGAGCTCCGCCACGACCGGCCCGGCATCCTCTCCATGGCCAATGCCGGACCGCGCACCAACGGCAGCCAGTTTTTCATCACCCATGTCCCCTGCCCCTGGCTGGACGGCAAGCATGCGGTGTTCGGCGCGGTGGCCGGGCCGGAGGACATGGCGGTGGTCAACGCCATCAGCCAGGGCGACCGGATCACCTCGGTGACCATCGACGGCGATGTCAGCGGGCTCTATGAGACGATGGCCGAACGCATCGCGCAGTGGGACAAGGCCCTTGACCTCAACCATCCCGGCCTGAAAAAGGGGTGAACAATGGACGAGCGGGCCGAGACACACCGGATTGGCGGCAGTGGTTTTGAGGAGCTGCTGGCTGAATCGGCCCGCATCCACGGCCATCTCTGTCCGGGCCAGGTCATCGGCGTGCGGATGGCGATAATCGGCCTCCGGGAGATCGGCATCAGCGATCCGAAGGGCAGCCAGCGCAAGAGCCTCTATGTCCTGGTCGAGATCGACCGCTGCGCCACCGACGCCATTCAGTCGGTCACCGGCTGCACCCTCGGCAAGCGTTCGCTGAAATGGCTCGACCACGGCATCATGGCCGCCACCTTCGTCAATCTCGACACAAGGGACGCGGTGCGGGTGACGGCGCGGGAGGAGTCCCGCGAGCTGGCGAAACAACAGGCGCCGCCTCTGGGCGACAAATACCGGCAGCAGCTTGAGGCCTACCGGGTGATGGCGGAGACGGATCTCTTTGCCGTGCAGCGGGTGACGGTCAGCATTCCGGCCTGTGATCTGCCGGGTCGGCCCCTGCGCCGGGTGCAGTGCCAGGGCTGCGGCGACTGGGTGCAGGACGGCCGCGAGGTGGAACAGGACGGCCGCATCCTCTGTAAGAACTGCGCCTGCGGTCGCTATTATCAGCCTTTACAGGGGGGATGACGGATGCCTGCAAAAACGATTCCGGTGGAACAGGCGGTGGGCATGGTGCTGCCCCACGACATCACGGAGATCCGCACCGGCGCGCCGGATGATCCGGCCTTCAAGGGACCGGCCTTCCGCAAGGGCCACATCATCCGCACCGAGGACATCGAGCATCTGCGCCGGCTCGGCAAGGAGCATATCTACATCCTCACCCTCGATGAGGATGAAATCCACGAGAACGAGGCGGCCCGCGATCTGGCCCATGCCCTGGCCTGGGACGGGGTGGTGCCCGCCGGCCGGCCGGTGGAGGGCAAGATCGGACTTTTGGCCGCCTGCGACGGCCTGCTCAAGGTCAACAGCGACGCCCTCTTTCGTTTCAACCTGCTCGGCGAGGTGATGTGCGCCACCCTGCACACCAACACCCCGGTGAAAAAGGGGGAGCAGGTCGGCGCCACCCGCCTCATTCCGCTGATCGGCCGCCGGCAGACGGTAAAGACGGCGGCGCGCATCGCCGTTGAGGCGGGCGGAATACTGGCCATAAAGCAATTGCGGCGGGCCCGGGCCGGGCTTGTCATCACCGGCAGCGAGGTCTTTTCCGGCCGGATCAGGGATGCCTTTGAGCCGGTGCTGCGCGACAAGCTGGCCGCGCTGGGCTCGGAGGTGAAAAAGGTCTGCTTTGCCCCGGACGATGCCGGACTGATCGCCGCGGCGATCCGGGAGTGCCTCGACGACGGGGCCGATCTCATCGTCACCAGCGGCGGCATGTCGGTGGACCCGGATGACGTGACCAGGGCCGGCATTGTCCGGGCCGGGGCGACGGAGATCTGCTACGGCAGCCCGGTGCTGCCCGGCGCCATGTTTCTTGTCGGCGTCATCGGCGCGGTGCCGGTGCTGGGGGTGCCGGCCTGCGGCATGTTCCACCGCATCACCGTGTTTGATCTCATTCTGCCGCGGGTATTGAGCGGCGAGAAGATCGGCCGCGAGGAGCTGGCCCGGCTCGGCCACGGCGGCCTGTGCCGGACCTGCAAGCATTGCACCTATCCGGTGTGCGGATTCGGAAAATAGGGGGGATGAC
>CAZUZJ010000080.1:0-5058 GCA_964624225.1 uncultured Desulfobulbia bacterium
GCGGCGCGACCATCCCCTATTTCCGGGAATTCGACGACCAGTTCAATCAGTGGGTGTTCGGGCTCCTCTATGACGACCGAATCGCCATCGCCACCACCATCTGGTCCCAGGTGCCGGTCGTCAAGGGCGCCCTGGTGCTGACGGCAGCGGCCGTCGTGCTCAACCGTTTTGCAGTGCGGCCCCTCAATCGCCCGGTCCTCCTGCTGGGTCGGGGGCTCGACCAGTGGCCGGGCCGGACCAAAATCACTCTTACCCTGCTGTTTGTCTGTTTCCTCGTCATTGCCGTGCGCGGCTCCATCGGCGCGCGGCCCATCGAGCAGAAGGACGCCGGCATCAGCCGCGATCCGTTTCTCAACAAAACGGTGATGAATCCCTACGACTCCCTCCGCTATCTCTGGCAGGATTACCGCAAGATCACCAGCGGCGCCGGTCTGCGGAAATATCTGCCCGGCGGCGACATCGCGGCAGCGGCGGCAACCTGGTTCGGCGCCCCCTGCCCGGACAACGATCTCGACCGTTGCATGGAATCAGTGGTTGCCACCGCCCACCCGCAGCGGCCCCGCCATATCTTCCTCATCGTCATGGAGGGCTACGACAGCTGGCCGCTGCTTGACCGCTACGCCTCCCTTGACACCAGCCCGCAATTGAAGGACCTGGCCGCCCGGGGCATCGGCTTCACCCGTTTCCTGCCCGGCTCCTTCGGCACCATGAGCTCGCTTGCCGTCATGGTCACCGGTCTGCCCGACGCCGGCGTCATCACCAACCACCAGCCTGCCGCCCTCCACCCCTTCCCCACCGCCGCTGCCCCCATCTTCCGTCGCCTCGGTTATCACACCCGTTTTTTTTACGGCGGCTACCTGTCCTGGCAGCGGGTCGGGGATTTCTGCCGCAACCAGGGTTTTGAGGAGGTATACGGCGCCCCGGACATGGGCAGATGGGTGCACGGCAACGAATGGGGAGTTGACGACGAGGAGCTGTTTGCCTTTGTCGAAAAAACGGTGACAAACGACCAACCGAGCTTCAATCTGATCCTCTCCACCTCCTACCATCCGCCCTTTGATATCGATGTCTATGCCAAGGGCTATCCGGTGCGGACCATTCCCGATGAGCTGCGGGACATCTTCGGCGGCGACATCACCCTGGAAATGCTGGGACATCTCTGGTATGCAGACCAATGCCTGGGCGGATTTGTCAGACGGATGGAGGCAAGAATTGCGGAGGGACTTTTCGCCATCACCGGCGATCACTGGTCCCGCAGATTTGTGAACGGCACGCCGACCCTTTTCGAGTCCAGCGCGGTTCCCTGCGTTCTCTACGGACCGGAGGTTCTGGGCGACAGACGGCCAGGGGCGGACACCGTGGGCAGCCACATCGACATTGTCCCGACCCTGGTGGAACTCGCCGCCCCGGCCGGCTTTGTCTATCACCGTCTCGGCCGCGACCTGCTCTCGGCTCACAATCCGCCGCGGGTGGCCTTCGGCGCGGCGCAATGCGCCATGACCAGGGAGGATATCGTCAGAATTGACGACCCGCGGCGCAGCGGGACCATGGAGGGGGGAGCGCTGCCGGCGACGGAGAGAGAAGAGATCTTACGCCTGGCCAGGGCCCATTACGCCCTGGGCTGGTGGCGGATCATGCGGGGAACGGCTCTGCGGGAAGAGTGACATATGAAATACAACCCGGTTTCCATGGGGAAGGCTATGCTCCCCGGGCGGCCCTGACCGCGGCGCAGGCCGGCCCCTCGTCGTCCGGGTCGGCGGCGGCGGCGGCGATCCGCTTCTTTGACGTACATTCGTAGACGATCTCCATCTCTTCACGATCCAGGGTCTCGTTGACGAGCAGCATCTCGGCCAGATAGGTGACGAAATCCTGCTCCGCCGTCAAAATCTCCCGGGCCTGGCGGTAGCAGGATTCCACCAGGTCTTTCACCTCCCGATCGATCCGGCGGCCGGTCTCCTCGCTGTAAGCGGCGCGGCTCAGCTCCTCGCCGAGAAAGGTGCCACCGTTCTGCTGATAGGCAAGCGGGCCGATATTCTCGCTCATCCCCCACTGGCAGACCATCTTGGTGGCCAGCGTGATGGCCTGGCGGAAATCATCCTCGGCCCCGGTGGTTTGCTGATCGAGGCACAACTCCTCCGCCGCCCGGCCGCCCAGGAGAATGGTGATGCGACCGAGGAGATACTCGCGGGAATAGGCGTGGCGATCGGTCAACGGCAGCTGCTGGGTGTGGCCCAGCGCCTTGCCCCGGGGAATGATGGTGATCTTGTGCACCGGGTCGGCGTCGGGCAGGAAACGGGCCAGCACCGCGTGGCCGGCCTCGTGATAGGCCATGGTTTTGCGGTCCTTTTCGCTGATGACCAGTCCCTTGCGCTCCACCCCCATCAGAATCCGATCCTTGGCGGTTTCCATGTGCTCGGGCCGGATGGCGCTGTCGCCGGTGCGACCGGCGATCAGGGCCGCCTCGTTCATCAGGCTGGCCAGCTCGGCGCCGGTGAAGCCCGGCGTACTGCGGGCGATACTCTCCAGATCAACGTTGTCGGCCAGGGCCAGCTTGCGGGCATGGACCTGGAGGATCTGCAGCCTGCCCTTGACATCCGGCGGCAGAATGCTGATCTGCCGGTCGAAGCGGCCCGGCCGCAGCAGGGCGGGGTCAAGGATGTCCGGTCGGTTGGTGGCGGCGAGGATAATGATCGTCTCGTCCGAGGAAAAGCCATCCATCTCAACGAGCAGGGCGTTTAAGGTCTGGCCGCGCTCATCCTGGCCGCCGGTCATGCCGCCGCTGGCGCGATGGCCGCCCACCGCGTCGATCTCGTCGATGAAAACGATGCACGGCGTGTTTTTCTTCGCCTCTTTAAAGAGATCACGCACCCGGGAGGCGCCGACCCCGACGAACATCTCGACGAAATCCGAGCCGCTGATGGAAAAAAAGGGGACCCCGGCCTCGCCGGCAATAGCCCGGGCCAGCAGGGTTTTGCCCGTGCCGGGCGGCCCCTGGAAGAGAATGCCGCGCGGAATGACCGCGCCCAGCCGGCTGAACTTCTTGGGCTGCTGAAGAAAATCGATCACCTCCAGCAGCTCCTCCTTGGCCTCCGGCACCCCGGCCACATCACGAAAGGTCACCTGCTTGCCGTTTTTTCCGGGCGAGAAACGGGCAAGCTTTTCCCGGGCAAAATCGGAGTCGCCCTCCTCCACCGGCTGATTGCGCAGCAGGGAATACCAGACAACGAGAATCAGCAGGACCGGCACGACGATGCCGGCCAGCTGCCAGAGGATGTCGTATTTTTTTTCCTCAGCCAGCACGACGATCCCGGCGGCGAGCAGCCGGGGCAGCAGGACCGGAAGATCCGGGGCAAAGGAGGAAAAGTGCCGACCATAGCTGTCGGTTACGGCGAGGCGGCCGTTGTCGGCGACCCGGACCTCGATGATTTCTCCCCGCTCCAGGGTTTCCAGCAGATCATTGTAACTGAGCGGCGGCAGCCGGTTTTCAATGGTCCAGAAGACGGCGACAAGACCGCCGGCAACGAGCAGGACGGCAACGGTAAACAGGGTACGAATAAAGAGGGTCAAGGGGGCGTGCTCCGCGGGTGCGCATTGATGACGGAAAGCGGTAACCAGTACAACATTATAGCAGTTTCTCTTTTTATGCAAAAGATGTTCCCCGTTTCTCTTCCATGAAAAACGACCCCAACAGCCCGATCGGCCGCGCCCAAAGCGGAGGGTTTTGCCAAAATGACAAAATCGCCTGCCATTTTGACAAGCAAAATCGCCCTTTGTTACGAAAATACCTTGAAATTCCTGGATAAAATCCTTTGGCACGACAATAGCATATACACCAGATCACAAGAGATTACGGTCAGAGTGAAAAAAGAACCAATCAGACACCCGACACCAGATAAGGAGAGAAAGACATGAAAGCACAGAAACCGGAAATCACCGTCCAGGCCAGAAAACGCACCAGCACCGGCAGTACAACCCGGATTGAAAACGGCGCCGAAGTATCCCGAGCCGCGATCATGGCCTTGAGCGCGCCGTCGGCCCTGATCGGCGTCTGGTCACTGGCCTGCCTGGTCGGCGGTCTGGTTGCAAGCGGCGGCCCGATTGGCCTGGCGCAAAGCTGGTTTTCCGCAATTGCCGGCATGTAAAAACCCTCGCCTCTTTTTCGCGGCACAACACCACAGTCGGAGGTGGATCATGCAGAACGCAACAGTGAACGCAAAACAACGACAGAACGCGCGGACCGGTGCAGGACAGCAGACCCGGACCGGTCTCGACACCCTGGCCATCGGCACCATTTCCATCATGGGTGGCATCTCCGCCCTCATCGGCATCTGGGCGACCGCCTGCTTCGTCGGCGGTTTCCTCGGTAACGGCCCGGTTGCCCTGGCTTACGGCTGGTTCCGGGCGATTACCGGCCTGTAAGAGGATTTGCACGCATCATGCAGCACCCAACGATCATGCCCCTCCGTCACGCCATCCCAGCCGGATTGACAACGGCGCGCGCCACCGGTTGCGCGCCGTTGTTGCCGGAAACAAGAGACATCCTGCCGACATCGCATCACGGCGCCGGCTTTGCTGTTTCCGGCGTCGGACGCTAAGGGAGAGCCAGCATGCCAACTCTCCCAACCGGACGCATGAAAAGCGTCATCAACCGCATCAGCCGCAGCAGACTCTCGGTCATCGGCGCCATCCTGCTCGTCTTTATCAGCCCGATACTCGCCATTGCCGTTGTTCTCGATGTCCAGTCCATTGTCAACAACCCCTATTTCGGTTTTCTCATTTATCTCGTGCTGGGACCGCTCTTTGTCACCGGGGTCGTCCTCCTGACCATCGGCGTCATCACCTCCCGGGGCAAGGAAGACATCGGCCTCTTCACCCTCGAATACATCGAAGAACAGCTCTCCCGGCCGGGCCGCTACAGCCGCATCCGCCGCCATCTCTATTTCAGCCTCACCCTCATCCTGCTGACCCTGTTTCTCGTTGCCCTGGTTTCCTACACCGGCTTCCATTACACGGAATCAAACGCCTTCTGCGGTCAGTTCTGTCACACGGTGATGGAGC
>CAZUZJ010000080.1:5164-9602 GCA_964624225.1 uncultured Desulfobulbia bacterium
GCCGCCACATCGCATGCCAACTCGCCCCACTCGCGGATCGCCTGCGTTGATTGTCATATCGGCAAGGGTTCCCGGTGGACGGCCAAAACCAAGTTTTCCGGGGTCAGACAGCTCTTTGCGGTCATGTTCGACACCTATCACCGCCCGATCCGCCAGCCGCTGACCACCCTGCGGCCGCAGCGGGAGACCTGCGAACAGTGCCACCGCCCCGAGATGTTCCACGGCGACAAGCTCTATGTCAAGGATCGCTATCTGCCGGATGAGCAGAATACCCACGTGCAGACCGCCCTGCTCATGCGGATCGGCTCTGGCGGGGCGGCCGGTGGCCGGGCGCACGGCATCCACTGGCATGTCTCCGAGGAGAACCCGGTCTTCTACAAGTACACCGACCTGCATCAGCAGCAGATTGCCCAGGTCTGGACGGAAAAGGACAACAAAAAAATCATTTACAACAAAACCGCCCTCCAGGAAGAGGTGGCGGATACCCTGCTGAGCGGAACTGTCCGCAAGATGGACTGCATGGACTGCCACAATCGGCCGACCCATGTCTTTCGCAGCGCCGACGAGGCGATCGATGAAAAGATCCGGTCCGGTGACATCTCCCGCGCCATCCCGTTCATCAAAAAAAACGGGGTGGAAATCGTCAGCCGCGCCTACCCCTCGACTGACGAGGCAAGCGCGGCCATCGAGCGCGAGCTCTTGAGCTGGTACCAGGAGCACTATCCGGAATTTGCCACCAGCAAAAAACGGCTCTTGGACACAGCAGTGCGGGCCCTGCAACAGACCTACCGGGAAAACGTCTTTCCCGACATGAAGGTGGGCTGGGGCACCTACACCAATTTTATCGGACACCGGGACGACAGCGGCTGTTTCCGCTGCCACAAGGGCGAGCATGTCAGCGCTGACGGCAAAGTGATCAGTCACGACTGCAACAGTTGCCACGTCATCCTCGCGGAAAACCAGCCGAGCCCTGACGTTCTCCGGATACTCAAAAAAGAGGCGGTCAAGTAACTCCCCGCTTATTCATGAATAACATCAACAAAGACGGAGCAGTAGAGAATGAAAGACGATGAGATGAAGAACGACCAGGAAAATGACAACCACGAACATGGCGACGACCAGGGCGCCCTGGGCCGCCTGTTGAAGGGGCTGTGGCGCTCGCCCCTTGGGGTGTTCGGGGTGGCGCTGACCACGGTGAGCATCGCCCTGATGATGATCGGCACCATCGTCGATCTGCTCGGCCTGATCGACAACCCCTACGCCGCCCTCATCACCTACACCGTCCTGCCGGCCGGCATGCTGCTCGGCCTGTTTCTCATCCCGGTCGCCGCCTTCCTGCGGCGGCGCAAATGGCACAAAACCGGCATCGACCGCGCCCATCTGCAACTGAACCTCAGCCACCCGAAACACCGGTTGTTTTTAGTCGGCTTCATCTTCCTGTCCGTGGTCAACCTGGCCATTCTCGGGGTCATCGGCTACGAGGGCTACCATTTCACCGACTCCGCCTATTTCTGCGGGGTGGTCTGTCATCAGGTCATGGAGCCGGAATATGTCGCCTATAAACGATCCCCCCACTCCCGGGTCGCCTGCGTCGAATGTCACATCGGTCCGGGGGCCGAATGGTATGTGCGCGCCAAGTTCTCCGGTCTGCGCCAGGTGGCGGCCGTGGCCCTTGATTCGTACAGCCGGCCGATTCCCGCCCCGGTCCATGAGCTGCGACCGGCCCGGGACACCTGCGAACAGTGCCACTGGCCGGAAAAATTCCACGGCAAAAAGGTCAAGAAATTCGTCGCCTTCAGCAACAGCGACCAGATTAATCCA
This sequence comes from uncultured Desulfobulbia bacterium, assembly GCA_964624225.1. GTDB lineage: Bacteria > Desulfobacterota > Desulfobulbia > Desulfobulbales > SURF-16 > DB1. Next base: position 6,986 of record CAZUZJ010000080.1, read on the forward strand.
CAGGTCAGTGAGGTGGCCCTGCACATCGGTGGGCACAATCCGGAAACCAGCATCTTCGAGGGGATCCACTGGCACGTCAGCAACCAGGTTGAGGTCAGTTATCTCGCCGCCGACGACAAACGCACCCAGATCGCCAAGGTGCGGGTCAAGCGGCCGGACGGCTCCGCCGATGAGTTCGTCAAGGCCGACGTGGAGGTCGCTGAAAACGAGGGGCACTGGCGGGTAATGGACTGCGTCGACTGTCACAACCGGCCGACCCATATCTATTACATGCCGGAAGAACGGGTTGATTTCGGTCTGCTCAGCAAGAAAATCAATGGGACTATCCCCGGCATCCGCGAAGACAGCCTGACGGTGATTACCAAAGAGTATGCGAGCCGGGAGGAGGCCAAGGCCAGCATGGTCAATGAACTCATCACCCTGCAGAAGGGGCGCGATGCCGCCCTGGCAGAGGCCAACCGGGCCGATCTCGTCAAGGCCGGCGAATTTCTGCTGGAGGAATATCTCGGCAACGTCTGGCCGGAGATGAAGGTGGGCTGGGGCACCTACCGCGACCACCTCGGCCATCGCTGGGCCGACGACGGCTACGGCTGCTGGCGCTGCCACGACGAGGAACATGTCAACGGCGAGGGCAAGACCATCTCCCAGGACTGCTCCATCTGCCACGACGAGCCGGCCTGATCCTCGTTATCCCAAAATCCCACCACCTTTGCCGTCCCTCCCGGCGGGCGTGCCGGACGCCTCTCTCTCCGTCCGGCACGCTCCCCGGGGGATGCCTCAACATCCCCATCGCCGACCATCTCAGCCAACCGCCGGCGCCCCAGCAGGAAAGACGGGTACCGCGTCACATCGAACGTCCCGCTGTCATAATATTCGCCATTGACATAAACCGTATAGTCACCGGTCATCGCCGCGCCATCGGCGGCAATAACGCCGTTGGTATATTCCAGGGTGGCGATGTCGCCATCACAGTTATAAGTGGCTTCGAAGCTGTAGACATTGGCGCTGCTTACACTGCCATACAGAGCGAGGTTGGAGAGGGTGCCGCAGTCGGTGTTGGTGACGGTCATCACACCACTCAGGACCGCGTCAGTCTGGACGATGGTGGCCGTGATGGAGCCATACTCGTTAAAATCGCTGATCCACTGGCCGGTCCAGGTGCCGGTGGCGGTGAGGCTGTCGTCCTCTTGCGGCCCGGGGACCGACCAGTCGGCGATTCCGTCAAAATCCTCGTCCAGATAAAACATGTTGGTCGAAGGACGGTAGACGCCGATGTCGTCATCACCGTCGCCGTCCCAGTCGCCGATCACCGGAATATCGGTGGAACGGCCGAAATACTGGGCATGATCATGCACCCCGTCATCGTCGTCGTCGAGATAAAAGCGGGCGATTGACGGCCGGAAGACGCCGATGCTGTCCACGCCATCGCCGTTCCAGTCGCCGACCAGGGAGTAGTCGCCGAGCTTGCCGATGGTGACCGCCCGGTCATGGATGCCGTCCTCGTTGAAATCCATGTAATAGCGACGCACCGAAGGACGAAAGACGCCGACATCGTCAGCGCCGTCATTGTCCCAGTCACCGACAACCGGCAGGTCATCGGAACGGCCGATGGTAACCGACCCCTCGCTCAGGCCGTCCAGATCGATATCAACAAAAAAACGCCGGTCCGCGCTGCGGAAGACGCCGATGTCGTCAAAGCCGTCGCCGTTAAAATCACCGCTCACCGGCAGGTCGGTGCTTCTGCCGAAGGGGACCACCGCGTCGGCCACCCCATCGTCGTTGACATCAAGGAGAAACTCGTTGCCGCTGAACAGACCGACATTGTCCTGCCCATCGCCGTCCCAGTCACCGATGATCGGGGTTGCGCATGGCGCCGCAACGGGAATCAGACACGCCAACATCACAAACACTCCTGTTTTTTTCATTGCCATCCTCCCTTGTCAGTGATCACTTCTTGTCAATTTTCTGAAACGCCTATTCTCTCTCCAGTGTAAGCGGAAAAGGGCAGAAAAACAATGCGAGATAGTCGTTGACATGATCGCAACAACACCGTAGCCTGGACCCGCCATCCTTTTTTACCAGGAACAGATCATCAGCCCAAGACCGCCGCCATGCCAACCAACGATACCAGCACCATCCTCGCCCGCCGCCGCGCCTGGCTGCAGGAGCTGTCCCGCGAACACTGGCAGATCAGCACAATGCACAGGGTGGCCCTGGCAACGCCGGTCATGGAGGTCAGCACCAATCAGGGCAGCTGGGGCAGCTGGACGGCGGCGGATCGCACCCTCCGCATTGCCGCCCGCCTCATCGAAGAGCACAGCTGGGAGGTGGTGCGCTCGGTCCTCAAGCACGAAATGGCCCATCAGATCGTCAGCGAGATTTTCCGCTCGGCGGAGGGACACGGCCCCCTCTTTGCCAAGGCCTGTGACATGCTGGGCGTTCCCGCCGAATTTCGCAGCGCAAGCGGCGACCTGCCCCGCACCCTGCCCACCCTGCACGAAAAGGCCCATGGGGGACGGGAAGGCGCCCTGCTTGCCAAGGTAGAGAAGATCCTCGCCCTGGCCGGGTCAAGCAACGAACATGAGGCGCAGCTCGCCATGGAAAAGGCCAATCAGCT